>JACXUS010000401.1 GCA_014763785.1 Sphingomonadales bacterium
GGCCCCCGGGCGGCGCCCCCACCACAGCTCCCGGCCTCAGCGCGATTTGAAGAGCGAGCCGAGCACGCCGCGCACGAGCTGCTGCCCGGCCTTCGAGCCCAGCTGCCGCGCGAGCGACTTGCCGAAAACCTCGGCGATCGAATCCGAGCGCGAGGAACTGCTGCGCTTTGCCGCCGTCGTGGTCCTGGTCTTGGGCGCCTTGATCGGCTCGAAACGCCGCGCCTGCTTGAACTCTTTCTCGCGCGCGGCCTCGTCCTTGGCGGCCTGTTTCTCGGCGGCCTCGCGCGCCTCGGCCTCGGCCGCCTCTTTGGCTGCCGCCTCGGCGCGCGCGGTCAGGATCTCATGGGCCGAGGTGCGATCGACCGTCTGGTCATATTTCACCCCAAAGGCCGAGGCCGCCAGAATTGCCGCCCGCTCTTCGGGCGAGATCGGCCCGAGTCGCGACTGCGGCGGGCGCACCAGCGTGCGCTCGACCATGCCGGGCACGCCCTTGGCCTCGAGGAACGAGGTCACCGCCTCGCCGGTGCCGACCTCCTTGATCGCATCGGCGGTGTCAAAGCGCGGGTTGGCGCGATAGTTGTCGGCCGCGCGCAACAGGTCCTTCTGATCCTTGCCGGTGAAGGCGCGCAGCGCGTGCTGCACCCGGTTGCCGAGCTGGCCGAGGATGCCATCGGGCACATCGGCGGGGTTTTGCGTGATGAAATAGATGCCGACGCCCTTGGAGCGAATGAGCCGCGCGACCTGTTCGACCTTGTCCACCAGGGCCTTCGGCGCATCGTCGAAGAGGAGATGCGCCTCGTCAAAGAAGAAGACGAATTTCGGCCGGTCCGGGTCGCCGACCTCGGGCAGCTCCTCGAAGAGCTCGGACAGAAGCCACAGCAGAAACGTCGCATAGAGCCGCGGCGAGGCCATCAGCTTGTCCGCCGCCAGCAGGTTGATCCGCCCCCGCCCGTCAGGCGCAAGCGTCATCATATCGGCGAGCGCCAGCGCCGGTTCGCCAAAGAACTTGTCGCCGCCCTGGGTTTCCAGAACCAGAAGCTGGCGCTGGATCGCGCCCACGGTCGAGGCCGCCACATTGCCGTAGCGCGTTGAAATCTCGGCGGCATTTTCGGCCACATGCACGAGCATCGCGCGCAGATCGGCCAGATCCAGCAGCGCCAGCCCCTCGGCATCGGCGAGATGAAAGGCGATATTGAGCACGCCTTCCTGCGCCTCGTTCAGCCCCATCAGCCGGGCAAGCAACAGCGGTCCCATTTCGGAAATCGTGGTGCGCACCGGGTGGCCCTGCGCGCCGAAGAGATCCCAGAAGGTGACCGGGAAGTCGCGATAGCTCAGATCATAGCCGATGGTCGCCGCGCGTTTCGCAAAGGGCTCGTGCAGCTTGCCCGCCGGATCGCCCGCCATCGCGATGCCCGACAGATCGCCCTTGACGTCGGCCATGAAGACCGGGACGCCCGCGCTGGAAAAGGCCTCGGCCAGCACCTGCAGGGTGACCGTCTTGCCGGTGCCGGTCGCGCCCGCGATCAGCCCGTGGCGGTTGCCGTATTTCAGCAGCAACTGTTGCGGCGTGGCATAGCCCTCGCCGCCGCCGCCCACAAAGATCCCCGCCTCGGTCAAAACTCCGGTCATCTCGGCCCCCGTTCACCCCGCCGCCACGCCTGTCTGTGGCGGTCACATTTCGTTCGCGCCGACAATACTCCATTAACCAGTCTGTGCCAGTCTGTTCCTGTCCCGCCCGCTTGGGTTCGGGACACTTCCTCCCTGTCAGACTGGCCGCGCCCCCGGGCGCGGCTTTTTTTCGCACCGGGCCGCGGCAACAGTCGCTCCTGCGCGGCGATTTGCCGGTTTCGGCCCATCATTTTGGCTGTTGACGGAAAATTGCGCAGCGGATAGCGTCACATCAATGACAAAGTCGGCCAGTCCGACAGGGGGTTAAGATAGAAAGGGCTCTGGCAACGGAGCCCTTTTTTCTTTGCCCTCGCCCTGCACGGATTTCGGGTTGCGCTTCGCGGGTGCGAAGCGCCCGGGGGC
>JACXUS010000402.1 GCA_014763785.1 Sphingomonadales bacterium
TCGCGCGGGCCAGATCGGCCGCCGCCAGTGCCAGCGCGGCCCGGCTTGGCGCGGCAAGATAGAGAGGCCGCCCCTGCGGTGCGAAGCCCATCTTGAACTGCCGCAGCCCGGCGGTCCCCGCGCCGCGCGTCGCCTTTTGCCAGATCGCGGCGGCCGGGCCGCGCAGATGGCTCGTCTCGGGCGGCAGCGCGGCCAGCGACAATCGCGGCGTGCCCGCCGCGCGCGCGGCCTCCAGCGCGGCAAGGATCAGCGCCTGCATCGTGCCATCGGGCGCCTCGGGGCCGGGCCGCATCAGATCGAGCACCCAGTCCCGGTTGCCGGCATGAAAGCTTGCAAAGCCCACCGGCACCGCCCCCTGCCAGGCGATGAAGACGCGCTGGCGGGCGATATAGTCGGGGGTGAACCGCCCCATGGAAAAGCCGCGCTCGCCGCCGCGTGCCGCGATCCATGCGGCATTGAGCGCGGCCAGCGCCGGGATCGGCAGGGCATCGGGCTGATGAGCATCGTGATGGGCCTCGCGCACCTCGACCCCGGCCTTGGCCGCCTTGCGCAGCTTGCGCCGCAGCCCCGCGCGCTCGGGCGTGTCGAGCCGGAACCCGGCGGTCTCGAGCCACATTTCCTGCGCGACAGGGGCCAGCCGCCAGCCCGCCGCGCGCGCCAGCGCCGCGCTGCGCGGCCCGATCTTGTAAAGGCAAGGCGTCAGCCCCTCGGCTTCGGCACGCGCGGCCAGCGCCGCGATCAGCCCCGCACGGGCCCGCGTCGGGCCGAAGGGATCGAGCAGCCCCGCCAGCACCTGCCCGCTGCGCCCGACCATCCAGCCCGCGCGCAGATCGGGCGTCACGAGGAGCCCATGTTCGCCCTGCGCCAGCAATCCGGTCTCGGCCGGGGCCGTCTCCAGCGCCCAGCTGATTGCGCTTGGCCAGGGTCCGCCCGCGGGCAGAAGCACCGCGCCGGGCTCGGTCGACGCATCGCAGGCGCCCGCCCGCGGCCGCGCCACCACCAGCACCGCCAGCGCCGCCGGCGCCCCGAAATAGACCGCGCGCCAGGCCAGAACCGCGGCCAGCAAGGCCGGTTGATCAGCGCCGGGCAAGAGCAGGATCAGCGTCACCTCGAAGGCGCCGACACCGCCGGGCGTGCCCGAAACCATCCCCGCCCCAAGGGCGAGCAGAAAGGCCGGATAGAGCGCCATCAGCGGCACCACCGACCCCGCAGGCATCAGCGCCCAGAGCGCGAGCGCGGCAAAGCCGGTATCGACTGCCGCCAGCCACAGGATCCGCCCCATCACCGGCAGCGCCGGCAACCGCAGCACCAGCCGCCCGATCCGCAGCTCGGGGCACAGGAAGGCCGCGATCGCCAGCGCGCCGCCAAGCCCCAGCGCCAGCATCGCCAGCCCGCTGACCGCCATCGGAGGCAGCCCGGGCAGCGTCGCAGGCATCAGGCCGAGCGCCCCCGCACTCAGCACCGCCCAGGCCGCAAGGAAGCTCGCCGCCACCGTCGCGGTCAGTTTCGAGGCCTCGACCAGACTTGACCCGGGCAGCATCCGCCAGCGCACCAGCGCCCCGGACACCAGCCCGAAGCCCAGCACCTGCGACAGGGCGATCGCACTCCAGCCCGCGCGCCGCGCGCGCACCGGATCGGCCCCGGTGCCAAGCGCGCGATGGATCAGCGCATCATATTGGGCAAGTGCGGCGAAACTGACCAGCGTGGCACCCAGCGCCAGCGCCCATTGCAGCGGGCTGACGCGCGCCAGCGCCGCGCCGATTGCCGCCAGATCGAGCGCCGCGATCCGGTCGCGCAGCAGCAGGGCCACCACGCCCAGCACCGCCAGCGCCAGCGCCTGACGGCCAAGGCCGCGCAGCATCCCGTGGCGCAGCCGCGCCGTATCGCCCGCCGGTGGCCGCGCCCTCTGTGCCCCGCCCGGACCCTGCGTTGCAGGCCCGGCGCCGGTCGGATCGGCCTCGATCTGTCGATTCGCGGTCTTCGCCATCGGCTCCCCCATATCCCCACGGCGCCCTGCCTTACCC
>JACXUS010000009.1 GCA_014763785.1 Sphingomonadales bacterium
CGGCTGTGGCGCCGAAACGGACCGCGCCGGTTGCGGCCCCCGCCCCGGCGCCCCGCGTCGCGCCCAAGCCCGCTGCGCCGGTCCGCACTGCCAGCGCCGCCACGCCTGCGCCCGCTTCGCCCTTCGCGCGCACCCCCTTTGCCGGGGCGCCGATGCCGACGATTGCCCTGACCACGACCCCGCCGCGGATTGGCCGGGCGGCGGAGGCCGCGGCCCCGATGGTGGCCGCCGCACCCGCGCCGCGCGTGACGGTTGCTACGGCTCCGGTGACCGCGACGCCCGGCAGCGGCGGCTATGTCTCGCCCTATACCTATGCGGGCGGGCGCCTCGCGCCGCTGCCGCTGCCCGGCGAGGCGCCCGCGAGCATCGCGCCGACCATGGTTGCGCCGGTGATGATGGCCGCGGCCGCGCCCAGCATCCTGCGCAGCGAGACGATCGCCGCCCCCGCCGCCTGCCCGAACGGGGCGCGCGTGGCGCAGCGCTATTATCTGTCGGATGGGCGGCGGGTGCTGCGCTGCTCGGCCGAGACCGCCGATCCGGTGGGCTTCATCAATGGCGCGGGCCTGCCCGGGTTGCAGGTTGCGGGCTTTGGCCCCCGCGCGCCCGAGGCGGTTGCCTATGCCGCGCCGAGCGACACCGCGCCCGCCTATGCCGCGCCCGTCTACAGCGCGCCCGCCTATGCCGCGCCGAGCCGCGGGCCGGTGCTGGTCGGCGGCACCGGCTATAACGTCACGCAGGCCAGCAATGGCCCGGTTCCGGCGATGACCGGCGTCATGACCCCGCAGCAGGCCTATGCCCGTCACAGTCCCTATCAGGCGCAGGGCTATGCCCCGCAGGCCGTGCAGCTGCGCAGCCCCGCCGGGCAGACCCTGCTGGCGCCGGTCGGGGTGTCCAGCAAAGAGTATGACAGCGGCTTCAAACCGGCCTTCGAAGACGGGCGGCTGAACCCCTATCGCGGGCCGCGCTCTGCGATGGGCGATGCGACGATGGGGCAGATCTGGACCAATCAGGTGCCCGCGAAGCTGGTCACGCCGCGCACGCCCGCGCGGTTGCGGATCAAGAGCCCGCAGCCGGTCGCGGCACAGTATGAGGCGGCGCCGGTGGAAACCGTTCTTTATACTACGAAATCCGCACCTGCCGCGGTGGCTGCCCCGCGTGCCGCGCTGGCCCAGCCCAAGGCGCAACCGGCCACGGGCGCGCGTTATGTGCAGGTCGGCAGCTTCGGCGTGCCCGCCAATGCCGAGGCCGCCAAGGCGCGGCTGCGCGCGGCAGGCCTGCCTGTGTCCAGCGGGGCTTCGGGCAAGCTGACGGTGGTCTATGCCGGTCCCGTCCCGGGGGCCGAAGCCGCGCGCGCGCTGGCCGCGGTGCGGGCAGCGGGCTTTGGCGATGCCTATCTGCGCTGAGCGCGGCGCGGGCTGAGCGACAGAAAGGCGGCCCCCGGGTCGCCTTTTCTTTTGCCGCCGCTTCCGTTCGGGCGCCTCAGCCGCCGCAGATCCCCTGCAGCGCGACCCAATCGGCATCCTCCAGCACCGGGCGCGGGGCGGGGGCGTCACGGAAGGGATCGGCCTCGATCAGGCCCAGCACGCTCTCGCCCGAAGGGTCGAGCGAAAAGGCATAGGGGGTCGAGCTGACCCCCGCCGCGGCAAAGGCCGCCAGCAAGGGCTCGTCCGCGGGGCGCGCGGGCGGCGCCGCGAGCAGCACCTCGCCATAGCCCTTGAGCGCCGAGGCCGGCAGATCGCCGGTAGTCAGGAGCTTGAAGGCCGCCCGCGCGCCCGCCCAGTGCAGAAGCGTCAGGAGCGGGTCCTCGGTCTGGCTGGCGAGCTCCGCCGCGATGATCTGGCCCGCGGCGGCCTCCGGGGTATCGACGCGGATCAGGTCGCGCCCGATCACCGCGATGCCGCCGGGCAGGCGGCGGGCGCCCTTCAGCGCCTGCGGCAGGACGTCGATCTCGAGCGGGCCGGGGACGCCCGGGGTGGCGAGCCGGGCGGCGAGTGCGCTCAGCGCGGCATCGCCCGCCTCGGCATGGCAGGGGCGGCCGGTCAGGGTGGTCAGCTCGGCCAGCACCTGACGGCCGATCTCGATGCGCTTGGCGGCCGGGGCGACGCGCGCGGCCTGTTCGATCAGCGCGCCGGGCAGCCAGAAGATCGCGATCGCCGCCACGGCCACGCCCGCGCCGATGGAAAACACCGAGCGCAGCCGCCCGGGATGCGGGCGGCGGGCCTCGAGCACCTCATGAACCTTCTCGATCGCCTCGATCATCGTCGGATCGGAGAGTTCCAGCTCTTCGCCCTCTTCCTCGGAGGGCGCATAGAGCGCGGGCCGCTTGCCCGGGTTGCGCCGCACCATCGCGGGCAGCGACCAATGCGCCAGCGCCCGGGCCGAGCGGTCATCGGCGATCACCAGCGTCGCATCGCCGAAGGAGACGATCACCTCCTGACGCTGGGCGTCGGGGGTTTCGCGCCAGATGCCCTGGGCTTCGAGGCGGTCATATTGTGGAAGGGCTGTCATCCGGGCCTGCATCTTGTTTGCCGCAGGATAACGGAAGCGGGGGCCGGGTCAATCCGCGCGAGGCAATCCGGGGCGGGCGATCCGGGTCGGGGCGGATCATCCAGGCCGGGGCGCCCCGGGCAGAGGCCGGGGGTTTCACACCCCCGGACCCCCGTGGAGTATTTGCGCCAAGAAGAAGCGCAAACCCCGGTTTTCGGTCAGTCGAGCAGTTTTGCGACGGCGCGCAGCTCGAATTTCTGGATCTTGCCGGTCGAGGTTTTCGGCAGATCGGCGAAGACCACGCGTTTCGGCGTCTTGAAGCCCGCCAGACGCTCGCGGCAGAAGGCGATGATCTCCTTGTCGGTGACCTCGGCGCCCTCTTTCAGCTCGACGAAGGCGCAGGGCACCTCGCCCCATTTCTCGTCCGGCTTGGCCACGACCGAGCACAGCGACACCGCCGGATGCGCCGCGATCACGCCCTCGACCTCGACCGAGGAGACGTTCTCGCCGCCCGAGATGATGATATCCTTGGCGCGGTCGGTGATCTTGATATAGCCGTCGGGGTGCATGAAGGCGATGTCGCCAGAGCGGAAGAAGCCGCCCTCGAAGGCCTCGGCGGTGGCTTTCGGGTTCTTGAAATAGCCCTTCATCACCGCATTGCCGCGCATCACGATTTCGCCCAGATGCTGGCCGTCGCGGGCGACCTCGTGGCCATGGTCATGCACGGTGATGGTTTCCATCATCGGCATGAGAACCCCGGTGCGGGCCTTGATCTCGGCGCGCTCGGCGCCCTCGATGCCGTTCCAGTCGGGCTTCCAGTAGCAGGCGGTGGCGGGGCCATAGACCTCGGTCAGGCCGTAAACCTGCGTCACGTTGAAGCCTAGGGGCTCGATCGCGGCCAGCGTTGCGGCGGGCGGCGGGGCGCCGGCGGTGAAGACCTCGACGACGTGATCGAAGGGGCGGCGGTCTTCTTCCTTGCAGTTGATGATCGTGTTCAGAACGATCGGCGCGCCCGCGAAATGGGTCACGCCATGATCGCCGATCGCGTCATAGATCGCCTTGGCGGTCACGTCGCGGCAGCAGACCGTCGTGCCGCCCAGCATCGGCATCATCCAGGGATGCGTCCAGCTGTTGCAGTGGAACAAGGGCACGATGGTCAGCAGCACCGGATACATCTGCATCTGCCAGCTGAGCGCGTTGCCCATCGTTGCCAGATAGGCGCCGCGGTGGTGGTAGACCACGCCCTTGGGCTTGCCCGTGGTGCCCGAGGTGTAGTTGAGCGCGATGCTCTCCCATTCATCCTCGGGCATGATCCAGTCGAACATCGGATCGCCCTCGGCCATCAGCTCTTCATATTCCAGATAATGTCCGCCCGCGGGGAAGCCATGCTCGGGGTCGGACACCTCGATGATCTGCGGCGCGGGGCCGTGCATCTGCTTGATCGCACTTTCGGCCAGTTTCAGGAACTGGGTGTCGCAGAGCACCATCTTGGCGCCCGAATGCTCGAAGATATAGGCGACGGTATCGACATCGAGGCGCGTGTTGATCGCATTGAGGATCGCGCCGCAGGCGGGCACGCCGAAATGCGCCTCGACCTGCGGGGCGCTGTTGGGAAGGATCGCCGCGACCACATCGCCGGGCGCAATCCCGCGCGCCTTGAGCGCCGAGGCGAGCTGGCTCACCCGGGCATGGAAATCCACATAGGACCGCCGGATCGAGCCATAGACCACCGCCGTCCGCTCGGGGAAGACTTCGAGCGCGCGGTTCAGGTGCGACAGCGGCGTCAGCGGAACGAAGTTCGCGGCGCATTTCTCCAGACCCGTTTCATCGGCCAACCAGCCCATGGTGCTCCTCCCTCATGGAAATGTCGGAAATAGTGTCGGTTTCGGGCGCGATATTCTGCGCCCGAACGGCGAAAGGGAAGGGGAGCGACCCCCGGGCGCAAGGGAATTACGTTACGTCATGACCGAGACAAATCGCACCACGGCCGCTGCCGTGGCGATCCTGGGCTATGTCCTGATCATTGGCTTCATCGATAACTATGTCCTTGTTATCGCTAACGAAATTGGCCTGTGGCAATTTCACCTGATGCGCTCGGGGATGGTGGCGGCGCTGCTCGTGGTGGCCGCGCCCCTGCTGGGGCTGCGGGTGGTCCCGCGCGATGGGCGCGCGGTGCTGGCGCGGTCGGCGGTGCATGGTGCGGCGATGCTGTGCTATTTCGGCTCGCTCGGCTTTCTGCCGGTGCCGCAGGTGGCGGCGGGGCTGTTCACCGCGCCGATCTTCGTGCTGCTGATCGCGCGCTTCGTCTATGGCGAGCGGATCGGCCCGGTGCGGATCGCGGCGGTGGGGATCGGTTTTGCGGGGATCCTGCTGTTGCTCGGCCCCGAGGCGCTGCGCCTTGGCCCGGCGGCGCTGGTCCCGGTGCTGGCGGGCGCGCTTTATGCGCTGGGCAATGTCGCCACCCGCGCCTGGTGCCCGGACGAAGGGGCGGTGACGCTGACCGCGGGCTTTTTCGCGGCGCTGGGTGTCTTCGGGGCGCTCGGTCTGGCGGTGGTTGCGGTGCTGGGCCTTGAGCCGCCCGAGGGGCCGCTGCGCTTTCTGCTGCGGGGCCCGGCGATCCCCTCGGCCGAGGTTCTGTTCTGGATCTTCGTGCAGGCGGCGGGTTCGCTGGTCGGTGTCGGGCTGATGTGCGGGGCTATCAGCTGGCCGATCCGACGCGGGTCGCGGTCTTTGAATATGTGGTGCTGCCGGCCGCCGCCCTGTGGGGCTTTCTGATCTGGGCCGAGGTGCCGGGCGCGCGCGACTGGCTGGGCATGGCGCTGATCTGGATTGCCGGGGTTTCGATCATGCTGCGCGCGCGCTAGTCTGGCGCCATGATCATCTCGCGCGGGCGCCGCTTCATCTTCGTCCATATTCCCAAGACCGGGGGCACGGCGCTGGCGCTGGCGCTGGAGGCCCGCGCGATGGCCGATGACATCCTGATCGGCGATACGCCGAAGGCCCGGCGCCGGCGTGGCCGGCTGGCGGTGGTGCAGGCGGCGGGGCGGCTGTGGAAGCACACGACGCTGGCCGAGGGGATCGGGCTTTATACCGAGGCCGAGGCGCGCGACTGGTTCACGCTGTGCCTTGTGCGCAACCCTTGGGACCGGATGGTCAGCTATTACCATTGGCTGCGCGGCCAGCGCTTCGATCACCCGGCGGTGCATCTGGCGCAGGGGCTGGACTTTGGCGCCTTTCTCGACCACCCGCAGACCCGCGCGAGCATCGCGGCCCACCCCTATGGCGCCTATCTGCAGCTCGGCGGGGAAGAGGTCTGCCGCCTCTGGGCGCGGCTCGAACATCTCGAGGCCGATCTGGCGCCCTTCGAGGACCATCTGGGCTTTCGTCTGGGCCCGGTGGCGCGCGCCAATGAAAGCGCGCGGGGCCGCGACTGGCGGCCCTATTACGACGCCGCGGGCCGCGCCATCGTGGCGCAGATCTGCGCCGAGGATATCGCGCGGTTTCACTATTCTTTCTGAGTGGTTACCGCGCGGGCGCCATTTGCCGCGCGTCCCGGCCGCAATACCCCCGTGCCGCGGTGATTGTTGGGCCTTTGAGAAACAGTGCCACGATTGCGCCCCAATGCGGCCCCCGAATCTTCCTTGGAATCACCGGTGATAGGGACATCGAAAACGCGCCGGCGACTGGGGGCCGGATCACCAAGGGGAAGAAGAGATGTTCGGATTGTCTGCCGCGAAACGCGCCGCCCGCTGGGCCGAGACAGACCGCTTCGAAGGCCTCCATGCGGCGCGCGCCATGTCGTTCGGGGCGGGCTGCGGTCAGGCCGAAGGCATTGTCGCAGGCACCCGGATCGCCACGGCGATGGGCTGGCGCCCGGTCGAAAGCCTCGCACCGGGCGATATGGTGATGACCTTCGATCACGGGATGCGCCCGGTGATCCGGGTCGAGCGGGTCGCGCTGTGGTCGGGGCAGGGCGTTTGCCCGCGCACGCTGATGCCGATGGCGGTGCCTGCGGGGGCGCTGGGCAATAATGCGCCGATGCTGCTGGCGCCCGAACAGGCGGTTCTGGTCGAGAGCGATCTGGCCGAGGCGGTCTTTGGCGACCCCTTCGCGCTGATCCCGGCCGCCGCGCTCGACGGCTATCGCGGCATCGGCCGGATCACGCCGCACCAGACCGTCGAGATCGTCGTGGTGCAATTCGCCGAGGCCGAGGTGGTCTATGCCAATGGCACCGGCATGATCCATTGCGGCTCGATCCGTGGCGGCGCGCTGGAAAACCTGGTTGCCGAAGAGGCGGGCTATGCCGCCCTGCCCATGGATATGGCGCGCGCCATCGTCGCGGCGATGATCGACGAGGATCGCGCCACGCTCTGCTGAGCGGGCCGTGCCGAACAGCAAAACGCCGGGCCTTGGGGCCCGGCGTTCTGGTTTTTGCCTCCGGCGGGAGTATTTTCGCCAAGAAGAAGCTGGATGCCCTAAAGGGCCTTGGGCTTTTTCTTGGTCCAAATACTCACCTTGCGCGGCTTCGTCTTGGCGCTCAGGCCGCCTTGGCCGACTGACCGCCGCCGAAGCGGGCATAGAAGCCGTCCCCCTTGGCCGCGATATCGCGCAAGAGCGCGGGCGCCTCGAACCGCGGGCCGAAGCGGGCGGTCAGATCGTCGCAGATCTCGACCGCGCGCGCCGCGCCGAGGATGTCGAGCCAGGCAAACGGCCCGCCCGACCACGGCGCAAAGCCCCAGCCAAGGATCGCGCCCACGTCGCCCTCGCGGATGTCTTCCAGAACCCCCGCCTCGAAGGCGCGCACGGCTTCCAGCACCTGCGCCATCAGAAGCCGGTGCTGGACCTCATGCAGCTCGGGCTGGGCCGATGCCTGCGGATAGTGCGCCGCAAGCCCGTCCCAGAAATCGCCGCGCTTGCCCGCCGCGTCATAGGTGTAGAAGCCCGCGCCGTTCTTGCGCCCCAGCCGCCCCTGATCGGCCATCCAGAAGATCACCTCATCGACCGCCGCATCGGGATAGGCCTCGCCCATCGCCGCCTTGGTCGCCTTGGCGATCTTGACGCCCAGATCGATCGAGGTCTCATCGACCAGTTGCAGCGGCCCGAGCGGCATGCCGACCAGCTTCGCCGCATTCTCGATCAGCGTGGGCGAAACGCCCTCGGCGACCATGCGGATGCCCTCGTTGATATAGGGGATGATGCAGCGGTTGGCGTAGAAGAAGCGCGCGTCATTGACCACGATCGGCGTCTTGCGGATCTGGCGCACGAAATCGAGCGCCTTGGCCACCGCCACATCGCCGGTCTTCTCGCCCTTGATGATCTCGACCAGCATCATCTTGTCCACCGGGCTGAAGAAGTGGATGCCGATGAACTGCTCGGGGCGGACGGAGGCCTTCGCGAGCATCGAGATCGGCAGCGTCGAGGTATTGGTAGCGAAAACCGCCCCGGTCGGGATCACGGCTTCGGCGCGCTGGGTCACCTCGGCCTTGACCTTCGGGTCCTCGAAGACCGCCTCGACGATCAGATCGCAGCCCGCAAGCGTGGCGTAATCGGTCGCCGCGGTGATCCGGCCGAGCACCTCGGCCTTTTTCTCTTCGGTGACCTTCTTGCGCGCGATGCCCTTGTCGAGGATCCCCGCCGAATAGGCCTTGCCGCGCTCGGCCGCCTCGATCGAGGCGTCGATCAGCACGACCTCGATGCCGGCATTGGCCGCGACATAGGCAATGCCCGCGCCCATCATGCCGGCGCCGAGGATGCCGACCTTCGACACCGTCTGATCGGCGACCTTGGGCCGGTTCGCGCCTTTCTCCAGCGCCTCCTTGTTGATGAAGAGCGAGCGGATCATTGCGGTCGAGGAGGGGTTCATCAGCACGCTGGTGAACCAGCGCGCCTCGATCCGCAGCGCCTGATCGAAGGGCACGAGCGCGCCTTCATAGACCGCCGAAAGAAGCGCCTTGGCCGCCGGATAGACGCCCATCGTCTTGCCATGCACCATCGCGCTCGCGCCGACGAAGGTCATGAAGCCCGCCGGATGATAGGGCGCGCCGCCCGGCATCTTGTAGCCCTTGGCATCCCAGGGCTTGACCAGATCGGCGTCCTTGGCTTCCAGCACCCAGGCGCGGGCGGCGGCCACCGGATCCTCGGCCAGCTCGTCCACGATCCCGGCGGCCTTGGCGGCCTTGGGCGCGCTCAGCTTGCCTTCCAGCAGGAAGGGCGCCGCGACCATTGCGCCCATCTTGCGCACCAGCCGGGTCGTGCCGCCCGCACCGGGGAAGATGCCGACCATGATCTCGGGCAGGCCGATCTTGGCCTTCTCATTGGGCGCGGCGAAGATGCGATGGCACGAGAGCGGCAGTTCCAGCCCGATGCCAAGCGCGGTGCCCGGCAGCGCGGCGGCAATCGGCTTGCCCCCTTTCAGCGTCTTCGGATCCATACCCGCGCGCTCGATCTTGCGCAGCACGGCATGCATCTGCATGACACCGTTGAAGATCGCCTCGGCCCCGCCCGCGCGCATCTGCGCGATGACGTTCAGGTCCATGCCGCCGGCGAAATCCTTCTTGGCCGACGTGATCACGACGCCCTTGCAGGCCTCATCCGCCAGCGCCCGGTCGATGAAGCTGTCGAGCAGCGCAAAGCCCTCGAGGCTCATCACGTTCATGCTTTTGTTCGGCACGTCCCAGGTGATGATGGCTACACCATCGGCGCCGAGGTCATAGGTAAAATCGGTCATGTGCTCTCTCCCTCAGACGCGCTCGATGATGGTGGCGGCGCCCATGCCGGACGCGATGCACAGCGTGGCAAGGCCCGTGGACAGGTCGCGGCGCTCGAGTTCATCGAGCAGCGTGCCGATGATGATCGCGCCGGTGGCGCCCAGCGGGTGACCCAGCGCCATCGCGCCGCCGTTCACGTTCACCTTGTCGGGCGAGACGTCAAAGGCCTGCATGAAGCGCAGCACCACCGCGGCGAAGGCCTCGTTCACCTCGAAGAGGTCGATATCGCCGATGCTCATGCCGCTGTCGCGCAGGATTTTTTCCGTCACCGGGACCGGGCCGGTCAGCATGATCGTCGGATCGGTGCCGATCTTGGCGGTGGCGCGGATGCGCGCGCGCGGCTTCAGCCCGTGGGCCTGCCCGAATTCCTTGGTCCCGATCAGCACGGCCGCCGCACCATCGACGATGCCAGAGCTGTTTCCGGCGTGGTGGATGTGCTCGATATGGTCGAGATGCGGATATTTCAGCATCGCCACCTTGTCGAAGCCGGGCATCACCTCGCCCATGTCCTTGAAGCTGGCCTTGAGCTTGGCCAGATCCTCGACCGTGGTGCCCGGGCGCATGTATTCGTCGTGATCAAGGATCACGATACCGTTCTGGTCGCGCACCGGCACGATGCTCTTGGCGAAGCGGTTCTCGGCCCAGGCCTCGGCCGCGCGGCGCTGGCTTTCGACGGCCAGCGCATCGGCCATCTCGCGGGTGAAGCCATATTCGGTCGCGATGATGTCGGCCGAAATGCCCTGCGGCACGAAATAGGTCTTCATCGCAAGGCTGGGATCGACCGCGATTGCCGCGCCATCCGACCCCATCGCCACGCGGCCCATCATCTCGACGCCGCCCGCGATATAGGCTTGCCCCGCGCCGCCCTTGATCTGGTTCGCGGCAAGGTTCACCGCCTCCATTCCGCTCGCGCAGAAGCGGTTGATCGACAGGCCCGGGATCCGCTCATCGAGATCCGAGGCCAGCACCGCCGAGCGCGCAAGGCAGCCGCCCTGCTCGCCCACCTGAGTCACGTTGCCCCAGATCACATCCTCGATCACATGGCCCGACAGGCCATTGCGTTCCTTCACCGCAGTGAGCAGACGCGCCGAAAGCGCGAGCGAGGTCACCTCGTGCAGGCTGCCATCTGCGCGCCCCTTGCCCCGCGGCGTGCGCGCGGCGTCATAGATATAGGCTTCGGTCATGGATCCTCCTCAGGCCCGGTCGGACGGATTGCCGGGCATCAAGTCATAAGGGTGTTGCCAGCCCGGCAGCTGCGCGATGCGCGCAAGCCAGGCGTCGATGGCGGGAAAGGCCTTGCGGTCGAAACCGAAAGGCTCGGTGTAAAACAGATAGCCGCAGCACGACATATCCGCGAGCGAGGGGGCATCGCCCACCATCCAGTCGCGCCCGGTCAGGTGGCGTTCCAGCGTGGCCAGCGCCGCCATGGTGCGCCCCGAAAGCCAGCTGATCGCCTGCGCGGCGCGCTTGTCCTCGGGCAGGAAGTTCATCAGGAACCGCAGCGGCCCCTGCTGGCCCGATCCCTTCTGCGCATCCCAGAACATCCAGCGCAGCATCTCGGCGCGGTCCTCGGCCATCAGCTGGCCGGTCCGCTCGGCGATATGCAGCAAGATCACCGCGCTTTGCGTCAGCGTCTGGCCGCCATCGACCAGCACCGGCACTTCGGCCATCTCGTTCAAGGCCTGAAATTCGGGCGAGCGCGCGCCGCCATTGAAGAAATCGACATAGACCGGCTGCCAGTCATAGCCGGTCAGCGCCATCGCCAGCGCCGCCTTGTAGGCGTTTCCCGATTCCCCGAAACAGTAAAGTTTGGCTGTCATCAGACCCTCCCCGGTCTTCCCCGCATAATGCAATGTATTGACGTGCGCGTAAGGGGTCTGGGCCGGATGTGGCGCAACGTCACGGGCCTGTTCCCTCACGTCGAAGGTGGGGCTTTGAGTATTTTTGCCAAGAAGAAACGCAGAAATCTTTGGTTAACCAAGTGATGCGACACTGGCGACACGGTACAGGCTGGAGAGCCGATGACCGTCCAAGGAGAAGCCGCCCGGGCGCGTGAGAAGCTCTCTCTTCGGGGCTGGACCGGCCCCCGTCAGCCCGGGCGCATCCTTGACGGGATAAACGCGCCGCTGTGTTTCTTCTTGGTCCAAATACTCACTCCACAGGGGCCGCAGGCGCCGCGCTCAGGCCTTGCGCGCCTCCAGCTCCGCCTTGAAGAGCCGCAGCCGCGCGGTCAGGTTTTCGGGATTGGTGACCGAGCCGAAATGCTCGAACAGGAAGACCAGCGCCTCGTCGGGGGTCAGCCCGGCTTCGGCGGCGAAGCCATGCAGGCGGCGATAGGCGTCATTGGTCAGCGACACCGGGAAGCGGCGGGTCAGGCGCAGGCGCTTGGGCATCAGTTGAACGCCCCCTGATGCGAGATGACATCGCGCTCGACCGTTTCGGCGCCGGGGATCGCCAGACCGGCAAGCCAGTCGTGGCGCCCCTCGATCCCCCATTGCTGTGTGGGGCGGAAGGGCACCTCGGGCGGCATCGAGCCCGAGGTGATCTTGATCCACTCGGTGCCCTTCTGGCGATAGAACATCGGTGTGCCGCAGGCCGCGCAAAAGCCGCGCTCGGCGAGCGAGGAGCTGTCGAAGACCGCGGGCATGCCGTGCCAGCTGACGCGCGCGGACGCCACCTTCAGCAGCGCCGCAAAGGGGCTGCCGGTCGCGCGCTGGCACATCCGGCAATGACAGATCGAGGCGAAGGCGGGCCCGGCCGTCACATCATAGCGCAGCGCGCCGCATTGGCAGCTGCCGGAAAAGGCGGGGGTGTCGTGCCAGCCCTCGGTGGGGTCCATGAAAGCGCTCCGATTGGGTCGGTTGCGCCGCAGCCTAGCGCGCCGCGGCGCCGAAGGCCACGGCAGCGTTCCGGCCGGGGCGGCGGGGCCGGTCAGAGCCGGATCGGGTCGGCCTTGGCCAGCCGGTCGAAGGCCATCAGCCCCGTGATCAGCTTGGGCATCTGCGCCAGCGGGATCATGTTCGGCCCGTCGGAAGGGGCCCGGTCGGGGTCCTCGTGGGTCTCGATGAAGACCCCGGCGATGCCCAGACTGACGGCCGCGCGCGCCATCACCGGCGCCATCTCGCGCTGCCCGCCGGTCGCACCGCCGAGGCCGCCCGGCTGCTGCACCGAATGGGTCGCATCCATGATCACCGGATAGCCGGTCTTCATCATCGTGGGCAGGCCGCGCATATCGGCGACCAAAGCGTTATAGCCAAAGGAGGTGCCGCGCTCGGTCAACAGGATCTTCTCATTCCCGGTCGCGGCGACCTTCTCGGCCACGTTGGGCATGTCCCAAGGGGCGAGGAACTGGCCCTTCTTGATATTGACGACGCAGCCGGTCTCGCCCGCGGCGAGCAAGAGATCGGTCTGACGGCACAGAAACGCCGGGATCTGGATCACATCGACCACCGCCCCCGCGATCCGCGCCTGTTCGGCATCGTGGATATCGGTCAGCACCGGGCAGCCGAGCGCCGCGCGGACGTCTTCGAGCACCCGCAGCCCGGCCTCGATGCCCATGCCACGCTTGCCGCTCAGGCTGGTGCGGTTGGCCTTGTCATAGCTGGCCTTGAAGATGAACTGCGCGCCCGCGGCGGCCGCGGCCTGCGCCAGCGTGTCCGCGATCATCAGCGCGTGATCGCGGCTTTCCAGCTGGCAGGGCCCCGCGATCAGCGCCAGCGGCCGGTCATTGCCGACGGTCAGCCCGCCGATGCTCACATCCTTCATCATCCCCTCCGGTGTCAGCTCGAGACCTGCTCGCGCAGGATCGAGGCGGTCAGCGACAGCATCAGGTAGATACCCGAAAAGATCAGGAAGGCCAGCAGCGTATTCTCGAAGGCGCGCGGATAGGTCGGCTCGTCCGGCGCAATCGGGCGCACGCCCATTTCCAGATAGCGCACCTGCTTGTTGGCCTCGATCCGGGCGGTTTCCATCAGCTGCGCGGCCGCGGCCAGCAGGCTTTGACGGGTCGCCAGCTCAGCCTCGGCGATGCGCAGCTGGCCGGTGATCGCGGCGAGCGACTCATTGCCGCCGGTGCGCTCGGTCAGCTGCCCGCGCAGCTGCGCGATCAGCGTCTCGAGCCGCTCGATATCGCCCTTGACCCCATCGACGCGCGCCGGACTGGGGCGCGGGTTCGACAGAAGCTGCCCCAGCTCCAGCCGTTTTTGCTGCAATTGCGTCTCGAAGCCGGAAATCTGGCCCATCACCAGCGAGGTTTCCGAGACGGGGTCCATGATCCCCATCTTTTCTTGCAATTCCAGAACCTTGGCCTGAGCGGCGAAGACCTTGGCCTCGGCGTCGTCATAGCTTTCGCGGGCGCCTTTCATCTGATCCTCGCGCAGCCGCGCGGTCAGCCGGTCCACCTGTTCCTCGGCATAGGAGATCAGCTTTTCCGAGAATTGCCGCGACATCTCGGGGTCCGGCGCGATCACCTCCATCTTGATGATGCCTTCCGAGGGGTCGTAGCCGATCTTCACATTGCGCTTGTAGATCTTGTAGGCGCGCTCATTGGTCGCGTCGGGGTCGAGGCCCTGAATCGGGTCCACCTCGGGCGTCGAGAAATGCTCCTTGAAATGCAGATCCTGATCGAGCCGCTGCATCGCATCGCGCGAGCTCAGATAGCTCTGCACCGTGATCGCATCCTGATTGGTGGCGAATTGCGTGCCCGAAAGCAGGCTCGACATGCCGCTGCCGCCGGTGGTCAGACCATCGGCCTTCTGGATCACGAATTCCGATTTCGTCGCGTAAAGCGGCGTCGCCACCGCGTAATAGTAATAGCCCGCGATGATCGTCGGCAGGAAGACGAAGAAGGCCAGCCGCACCGCCAGCAGCGCCAGCTTGCGCCGCCGCCGCCGGGCGATATCGCGCTGGATGCGGATGATTTCGCGCGCGCGGTGGTCTTCGGTCATCACCTCGGGGCTGGGAAGCTGGCCGGGTTTGACGGTCTGCGGCAGCTGCACCCTTGTATCGGCGCCCGCGCCGTCGATCCGCGCCAGCGCGCGCGTGGTCGGATCGCCCGCCTCGGCCCCGCCCGCCTCGGTGGTGGGGCGCACCATCTGCAGGATGTTCGAGCGGTCGAACGGGTCGATCCCGCGCCGCCGCAAGAGCCGCACGGCGTCGAAATCCGAGGTCGCCTCGATCCCGTGTTTCTGCGCCATCCGCCGCGCAAGCCGCAGCTGGCGCCCGGTCAGACCCTCTTCGCGGATCTGGGCCAGTTCCTCGTCGGCGGTCAGCTCCGAGGGGGCGATCACCGTCGCATTCTCGGCCGCAAGGCTGTGGCCCGGGCGCGCCGCGGCCTGTGGCGCACCGGCCGGGCGGCGCGCGGAAGCGGTCGGGAAGATCGCCTCGTCGAAGCCATCCTCTTGCGGCTCGAAGAGCGCGGCGGGGTCCTCTGCCGCGGTCCTGGCCTGCGCTGGCTGCTGCGCGGCGGGCTGTGCGGGCGCCTGCGCTTCGGGCTGCATCGCCAGCGCCGCCGATCCCTCGAAGGCGGCGGCCTGATCGCTGCCCGGACCCGCGTTTTGCGCCGCAGCCGTGGCGGCAGGGGCCGCGGGCGTGGGGCCAAGCGGCGCGGAGCGGCGGATCCGGTATTTCGTGGCTTTAGGAGTAGTCATACATCCGCTTCGCTTCTTCGAGTGTGTCGAACATGTAGAGCTGCCCGTGGCGCAGCACCGCCGCCGAGCGGCAGAATTTTTCCAGTGTCGAGGCCTGATGCGACACCACGATCACCGTGGCTTCGCGCAGCCGGTCCTTGAGGATCGAGCCCGCCTTGCGGTTGAATTCGACATCCGTCGTCGAGGGCATCCCCTCGTCGATCAGATAGATGTCGAATTCCAGCGCCAGCATCAATGAAAAGGTAAACCGCGAGCGCATCCCCGCGCTGTAGGTGCCCAGCGGCATGTCGAAATATTCCTCGAGCCCGCAGAGCCAGCGGCTGAAGGCCTCGACATAATCCGGGTCGAGCCCATAGAGCCGCGCGATGAAGCGCGCATTTTCCCGCGCGGTATGTTTCGGCACGACCCCGCCCATGAAGCCCAGCGGAAACGAGACCCGGCAGGTCTTGCGGATTTCCCCCTCGTCGGGTTTCTCCAGCCCCGCCATCATGTTGATGATCGTGGTCTTGCCGGTGCCGTTCGGCGCCAGAATGCCAAGGCTGTTGCCCAGTTCCACGCGGAAGCTGGCGCGGTCAAGGATCACCTTGCGCTGCTTGCCGGTCCAGAAGGACTTGCTGACGTTTTCGAACTCAAGCATCGCCTGCGGGCCTTGCCTCTCTTGCCGCGTTTTCACCATGCTGCGGCCAAGTTAACAAATCTCCTACGGAGCTATTCGGGCAATATTATGTCCGAATGCGTCGAATGGGAACAATCGGGCGCGGTTTGTTGCTGATCACGAAACCATGAGGAGGCCGGGACTGGATCTGATCACGGAGATTTCCGCCTGCAGGCTCTGCGCGGGGCGCTTTGCGGCGACGGCTTCGGGCCATGCGCCGCGGCCGGTCGTGTGGTTCCGGCCCGGCGCGCGGCTTCTGATCGTGGGGCAGGCGCCCGGCGCGCGGGTCCATGCCTCGGGGCGGCCCTTCACCGATCCCTCGGGCGATCGGCTGCGCGGCTGGATGGGGGTGGAGGAGGGCGCGTTCTATGATCTTGGCCGCATCGCGATCGTGCCGATGGCGTTTTGCTTTCCGGGCTATGATGCCAAGGGCGCCGATCTGCCGCCGCCGCCGCTTTGTGCGACGACATGGCGCGACCGGGTGCTGGCGGCGCTGGGGCCGGTGGAACTGACGCTGCTGGTGGGCGGCGCGGCGCAGCGCTGGCATCTGGGAACCCGCAATGTCACCGCCACCGTGGCCGGCTGGCGCGATCATGCGCCGCGCGTCTTTCCCTTGCCTCATCCGTCGTGGCGGAATACCGGATGGCTGAAACGCAACCCGTGGTTCGAGGCCGATCTGCTGCCCGCCCTGCGCGCCCGGGTGAAGGAGGTATTGTGACGACGCCCACCCCCTATGACCGCGCCCATGCCGCGATGGAGGCCGACCCGGACAATGAGGCGCTGCGCCTTGCCGTCTATGACCGGCTGGCCGATGCGGAACTCTTCCTGCTGCTCGAATCCGAGCCCGAGGATGAAGACATCACCCCGCAGATCTTCGAGACCGAAGAGGGCGAGTTTGTGCTGGCCTTCGATCTGGAAGAGCGTCTGGCCGAGTTCACCGGCGAGCCCGCGCCCTATGCCGCGCTGCCCGGAAGGGTGATCGCGCAGCATCTGGCGGGCGAGGGGATCGGGCTTGGCATCAACCTCGGCGTGGCCGACAGCGCGATGCTGCTGCCGCCCGAGGCGATGGATTGGCTCGCCGATACGCTGACCCATGCGCCCGAGGCGTCGGAGGGGCGCCCGGTGGCCTTCGATGCGCCCGCGCTGCCGCCCGCGGTTCTGGGGCTCCTGCTGCCCGCCTTCGAGGCGAAATTCGACCAGCTCGCGGGGCTCGCCTCGGCGGCGCTTCTGGGCGGGGTCACCTATGACGACGGGCGGCGCGGCCATGTGCTGGCCTTCCTCGGCACGACGCAAGCCGCGCGGCCCGGCATCGCCAAGGCGATGGCCGAGGCGCTGGCCTTTTCCGGCCTCGAGGCGGGGGAACTCGATGTGACCTTCCTCGCGCCCGAGGACCCGGCGGCCGCGGTGCTTCTGGAAAAGGCGCTGGTTCTGCATCTGCCCGAGCCGGTCGAGGGCGCGGTGCAGGAGATCAAACCGACCGCGCCCGGGATGGACCCGTCGAAGCCGCCGATCCTGCGCTAGGCGCGGGTGGTGAGGGCGCAGGGGGCGCTCGCGCCCCCTCTTGGCTGCGCCAATTCACCCCCTGAGGATATTTGGACACTGTTGAGGAGAAGGCGACTTTCCCCCTCAACAGTGTGCAAATATCCCGGGGGGAGTCCGAAGGACGGGGGGCAGGGCCCCCCTCGACGCTCGCCCTCAGCGCAACCCGATTTCCGACAGCATCGCCTGAATCTCGCGCGGCAGCGGCTCTTCGCGCTCGCGCCCGGGGGCGAGGTCGGCGGGGGCGTCCTCGGGCTTGAAGTAGCGCCAGCCCTGAAACGGGCGGCGGGGCAGGGCCTCGGTGCGCACCACCTTGCGGTCCAGAACGATCGCGCAGCGCGGGATGCCGTCGGCGCCCATCACGTCCTCCAGCGCCACGACCCGCTGGCGCGCCAGCACCACGCCCTTGAACACCCAATAGAGCGAGCCGCCGTCGAGCACCTCGTCCGCGCGTTTCGGCGCCATCCGGGTGACATGCATCGCCGGGCCCTTGCCATAGCGCGCCTCTTGCCACGCGATCAGGTCCTCGACCTTCTCGGCGCCGACGCAAAGTTTGATCAGGTTTATCATCGCAGGCCTCGCTGAAGGGCGAAATCTAGGCGCCAGGCCGGGGCAGGGCAAGGGGCCGTGTGCGGCATTTCCATCTGGCCCTCGGCCTCCCCGTTCTGTAAGGTGGACCCCTGCCCGTAGCGCACGAGAGCTGCCGCGGGACCATATCTTCCGCATCCTGCGCTTGCCTGCATCAACCCTCGAGGAGCCGATGACCCGTTTCGCTGCCAATATCGCCGAACAGATCTGGGACATGAAATACCGTCTGAAAGAGGCCGATGGCACGCCGGTCGACCTGAGTGTCGAGGACACCTGGCGCCGGATCGCGCGCGCGCTGGCCAGCGTCGAGAAGGACCCGGCGCTGTGGGAGGACCGCTTCTATGCCGCGCTCGAGGATTTCAAATATCTGCCCGCGGGGCGGATCATTGCGGGCGCGGGCACCGGGCGGGCGGTGACGCTCTTCAACTGCTTCGTCATGGGCACGGTGCCCGATTCGATGTCGGGCATCTTCGACATGCTCAAGGAAGCCGCGCTGACGATGCAGCAGGGCGGCGGGATCGGTTATGATTTCTCGACCATCCGCCCGCGCGGGGCCGAGGTGAAGGGGGTCGCGGCGGACGCCTCGGGGCCGCTTTCGTTCATGGATGTCTGGGATGCGATGTGCCGCACGATCATGTCGGCGGGCTCGCGCCGCGGTGCGATGATGGCCACGATGCGCTGCGACCACCCCGATATCGAGCAGTTCATCACCGCCAAGCAGGATTCGGCCCGGCTGCGGATGTTCAACCTGTCGGTTCTGGTCACCGATCCCTTCATGGAGGCCGTGAAGGCCGACGGGCCGTGGGATCTGCAATTCGACGGGCGCATCTATCACACGGTGCAGGCGCGCGATCTGTGGAACAAGATCATGCGCGCGACCTATGATTTCGCGGAACCCGGCGTGATCTTCATCGACCGCATCAACCAGATGAACAACCTCAATTACGTCGAGCAGATCGCGGCCACGAACCCCTGTGGCGAGCAGCCGCTGCCGCCCTATGGCGCCTGCTTGCTTGGCTCGGTCAACCTCGCGCGGCTGGTGACGAACCCGTTCGAGGCCGATGCAGCCCTTGACCCCGCCGCGCTGGAAGAACTTGTCCGCATAGCCGTGCGGATGATGGATAATGTGGTCGATGCCAGCCGCTTCCCGCTGCCGCAGCAGGCCGAAGAGGCCGCGAACAAGCGCCGGATCGGCCTCGGCGTGACCGGCCTTGCCGATGCTCTGCTGATGCTGGGCCTCGAATATGGCACCGACGAAGCCGCGGCGCAGACCGAGGCTTGGATGAAGGCGATCGCGCGGGCGAGCTATCTGGCCTCGGTCGATCTGGCCCGCGAGAAGGGCGCCTTCCCGCTGTTTGACGCCGAGAAATATCTGGCCTCCGGCAACATGATGCAGATGGATGAGGATGTGCGCGAGGCGATCCGCACCCACGGCATCCGCAACGCGCTGCTCACCTCGATCGCGCCCACCGGCACCATCAGCCTCTATGCGGGCAATGTCAGCTCGGGGATCGAGCCGGTCTTCGCCTATGCCTATACCCGCAAGGTGCTGCAGAAAGACGGCTCGCGCACCGAGGAAGAGGTCGTCGATTACGCCGTGCAGATGTGGCGCGACAAATTCGGCGACAAGGCCCTGCCGGGCTATTTCGTCAATGCCCAGACCCTGCCGCCGATGGCGCATGTGAAGATGCAGGCCGCCGCGCAGAAATGGATCGATTCGAGCATCTCGAAGACGATCAACTGCCCCGAGGATATCTCCTTCGAGGCGTTCCAGGATGTCTATATGGCCGCCTGGGATCAGGGCTGCAAAGGCTGCACCACCTATCGCCCGAATGATGTGACGGGCTCGGTGCTGACGGTTTCGGAAAAATCCGAGAAGACCCCTGAGGCCGATCAGGGCGCCGAGGTGGTCTATCTGACCGAGCCGCTCGACCGGCCCGCAGCGCTGGAAGGGGCGACCTACAAGCTGAAATGGCCGGGCTCGGAGCATGCGATCTATATCACCGTGAATGACATCGTGCAGGCCGGCCACCGCCGCCCGTTCGAGGTCTTCATCAACTCGAAGAACATGGAGCATTACGCCTGGACCGTCGCGCTGACGCGGATGGTCTCGGCGGTGTTCCGGCGCGGCGGCGATGTGTCCTTCGTGGTCGAAGAGCTCAAGGCGGTCTTTGATCCGCGCGGCGGCGCCTGGATTCAGGGGCAATATATCCCCTCGATCCTCGCCGCGATCGGCGGCGTGATCGAGCGGCATCTGGTCGCCATCGGCTTCATCGCGGGCGAGGGGATGGGGCTGAAATCCGATCCCAAGGCCGAGGTGATGGCGGTGGGCGATGCCCCGCGCGGACAGGCCTGCCCGAGCTGCGGCAGCTATGCCATGCGCAAGGTCGAGGGCTGCATGACCTGCGCCGATTGCGGGCATTCGAAATGCGGCTGAGGCTGCGGCCCTGAGGGGATGAGAGGATCGCGGCGCTCCGGTTGGGGCGCCGCAGTCCTTTGGGCCGTGCGACTTTGCCAATCGCGCGCTTTGGAATGCGCGCTTTGGACCGGGGGGCGAGGCCAAAGGAAAGGCCCCCTTGCGGGGGCCTTCGGGTGGGGCTTTGGCCCGTGTTGCTCTGGCCCGTCTTACTTCGGCCCGACTGACTTGGGCCCGTCTTACTCCGGCAGGATCCGCACCCCGCCCTTGGCCGCCGACGAGGCCAGAAGCGCATAGGCCTTGAGCGCGGTCGAGACCTTGCGCGGGCGCGGCGCGGCGGGGCGCCAGGGCAGCGGGCCCTTGGCCGCGCGGCGGGCCTCCAGCGTGGCCGCATCCACCGCCAGATGGATCGTCCGGTTCGGGATGTCGATCTCGATCATGTCGCCGGTTTCGACCAGACCGATCAGCCCGCCCTCTTCGGCCTCGGGGCTGACATGGCCGATCGACAGGCCCGAGGTCCCGCCCGAGAAGCGCCCATCGGTCAGAAGCGCGCATTTCGCGCCCAGACCCTTCGATTTCAGGTAGCTCGTCGGATAGAGCATTTCCTGCATCCCCGGGCCGCCGCGCGGCCCTTCGTAGCGGATCACCACGACCTCGCCCGCGACGACCTTGCCGGTCAGGATGCCCGACACCGCGTCGTCCTGGCTCTCGAAGACCTTGGCCGGGCCGCTGAAGGTCCAGATCGACTCGTCCACGCCCGCGGTTTTCACGATGCAGCCCTGTTCGGCGATATTGCCAAACAGCACCGCCAGACCGCCATCCTTGGTGAAGGCATGCTCGACCGAGCGGATCACCCCGCCTTTGCGGTCGCGGTCCAGTTCCTGATAGCGGTTCTGCGTCGAGAAAGCCTGCGTGGTGCGCACGCCGCCCGGTGCCGCGCGATAGAATTGCTCCACCGCCGGGTCGTTCGACTGCATGATGTCCCATTTCGCGATCGCCTCGGCGATGGTGGCGGAATGGACGGTGCGGGCATCGCCATGCAAAAGCCCGCCGCGCAGCAGCTCGCCAAGGATCGCCATGATCCCGCCCGCGCGGTGCACGTCCTCCATGTGGACATCCTGTTTCGCCGGGGCGACCTTGGACAGGCAGGGCACCTTGCGGCTGAGCCGGTCCATGTCGTCCATGGTGAAATTCACGCCGCCCTCATGGGCGATGGCCAGCAGGTGCAGCACGGTATTGGTGGACCCGCCCATCGCGATATCAAGGCTCATCGCGTTTTCAAACGCCGCGAAGCTGGCGATGTCGCGCGGCAGCAGGCCGGGCTCGTTGCCCTCATAGTGGCGCTTGGTGATATCGACGATCCGCCGCCCGGCCTCGAGGAACAGCTCGCGCCGGTCGGCGTGGGTGGCCAGCATCGAGCCATTGCCCGGCAGCGCCAGACCCAGCGCCTCGGCCAGACAGTTCATCGAATTGGCCGTGAACATCCCCGAGCACGACCCGCAGGTCGGGCAGGCGGATTTCTCGATCGCCAGCACCTCTTCATCGGTGTATTTGTCATCGGCCGCCGCCACCATCGCATCGACCAGATCGAGGTCGTGGCCGACGATGGCCGCGCCCTCTTTGCCGGCCTCCATCGGCCCGCCCGAGACGAAGATCACCGGGATATTGAGCCGCATCGCCGCCATCATCATGCCGGGCGTGATCTTGTCGCAGTTCGAGATGCAGACCATCGCATCGGCGCAATGGCCGTTGACCATATATTCCACGCTGTCGGCGATCACCTCGCGCGAGGGCAGGGAATAGAGCATCCCGTCATGGCCCATCGCGATGCCGTCGTCGATGGCGATGGTGTTGAATTCCTTGGCGACGCCGCCCGCGGCCTCGATCTCGCGCGCGACCATCTGGCCGAGGTCCTTGAGGTGGACGTGGCCGGGCACGAATTGGGTGAAGCTGTTGACAACCGCAATGATCGGCTTGCCGAAGTCGCTGTCCGTCATCCCGGTTGCGCGCCACAGGCCACGGGCACCGGCCATGTTGCGGCCATGGGTCGATTGGCGGGAACGGTAATGCGGCATCTGGTCTGGCTCCTCCGGCTGGGGGCTGGGATCTGGGCCCGCCCGTCGGGGTGTCATACCGCAGAGCGGCAGCGGCTGCAAAGTCACAAAGCCCCTCGGGGCGGCGATTGGCGGCGCTTTTCGCCGCGTCGGGCGGGCAGCGGGCACGGGGCGACGCGGGGCGCGGCGGGAACAAGATTGGCGCCCGCGCGTTGAAAGGGGCCGATTCCTCCCCCCGCAGCCTCGCAGCAGGAGCCCCTCGTGATGTCCTCTTTCCCCGGCCTTGATCCCGGTTTGGGCGCCAGACCCGTCACCGTCACCACGCCCACCCCCGCCACGAACGGGGACGACCGGCTTTGCGTCATCGTCAATTCCGGCTCCGGCGCGCGCGAGGCTGAGCGGATCGCGCGCCTGCGCGCGGCCTTTGCGCGGTATTTCCCGGCCGGCCGCTGGAGCATCGTCGCGGGCGGGCCGGACCGGATCGTGTCGCAAACCCGCGCCGCGCTGGCCGAGGGATTCGGCACAGTGGTCGCCTGCGGTGGGGATGGCACGATTGCGGCGGTGGCCGATACGCTCTGGTCCGAGGGGGCGGCGGGTGTGACCCGTCTGGGCGTGATCCCGGCAGGCACGTTCAATTTCTTCGCCCGCGGCCTTGGCCTCCCGCAAGAGATCGAGCCCGCCGTCGCGGTGCTGGCGGGGGGCTTTGCGCGGCCCGTGCAGGTGGGCACGGTGAACGGGCGGGTGTTTCTCAATAACGCCAGCATCGGCCTTTACCCCCGCATCCTGCGCGAGCGCGAGGCGATCTATCGCCGCTGGGGCCGTTCGCGGATCGCGGCGCATTGGTCGGTGCTGCGCACGGTCGTGATGATGCGCGGGGGGATGGATCTGACGATCTCGGATGCGACGGGCAGCTGGCGCGAACACACCCCCCTCGCCTTCGTGATGAACAGCCCTTATCAGCTGGATTTCCTCGGGATCGAGGGGGGCGAGCGGCTGCGCGGCGGCGAGCTGGCCTTGCTGATCGCGCCGGAAACCAGCCTGATGGCGATCCTGCGTGGGGCGCTGCGTCTGGGCGCGCGCCGGGCCGAGCGGCATGTGGATTACACGATCCGTTTTGCGCCGGGCTTCACCATCACGCCCGCGAAGCGCCGCCTGCTGACCGCCCGCGACGGCGAGCGCGAGCGGATGCGCACACCGCTGGACTATCGCGCCTTGCCCGGCGCGCTTTGCGTCATCGGCCCCGAGGCCGTGGCGCGCGACGCGGCCCCCGATCCCGCGCCGGGGGGGATGCGCTGGGGTGGGGCGCTCGCGTGACGCCGAAGCCTGCCCAGACCCTGCACCTGCTGCACCTGTCCGATCTGCATTTCGGGCGGGTCAATCCGGGGCTGGTCGAGCCGCTGTTGCAGGCGGTTCAGGGCCTTGCCCCCGACCTTGTGGTGATCTCGGGCGATCTGACGCAACGTGCGCGCGCGGGGCAGTTCGCGCAGGCGCGCGCGTTCCTCGACCGGCTGCCGGTGCCGTGGCTGGCGGTGCCGGGCAATCACGATATACCGCTGGATCGTCCGCTGCTGCGGGTGCTGCGCCCCTTTGGCGCCTATCGCCGGGCGATCTGCCGCGATCTGGCGCCGGGGGTGGACCTGCCGGGGCTGAGCGTGCTGGGTTTCAACACCGCTACGCCGCGGCATTGGCAGGCGGGGCGGATTGCGCCCGCGCGGTTCCTTGCGCTTCTGGCGCGGGTGCGGGCGGCCAAGGCGCGCGGGCAGGTGGTGGCGGTCGTGGTGCATCACCCGTTCAGCCAGCCGCCGGGCACGTTGAAGCGCCCGATGGAGGGCGCGGCGGCGGCGCTCGAGGCCTTGGCCGCGGCAGGCACCGATCTGATCCTCAGCGGGCATCTGCACCGCTGGGCGGTGGTCGGCCTCGACGCGCCCGAGGGGGGCGCGCGGCTCTTGCAGGTGCAGGCGGGCACCACCCTGTCCACCCGCGAGCGCGGCGCGCCGAATGATTTCGCTCTGATCGAGGTCACCCCGGGCGATCCCGCGCGGCTCGTCATCGCGCGCCATGCCGCGCGCGATCCGGGGGGATTTTCCGAAATCGCCCGGCAGGGGTTTTCCCGCGCGGGCGATCAGTGGCGGCCGGAGCCCTCTCAGTCGGGGAAGATGCCGGGCGAGGTGTCCGCGCCATCGTCGAAGCGCGCCAGATAATCGACGATCACGGGGCGGTTCACCGCGAAGCCCTTATACTCGGCCAGCTCGTCGGGCAGGTCGCGCAGCACGCGGTGCAGGCGACGCCCCCATTTCGGCTGGGTCACGATATCCTCGAGCGACATGAGGTAACAGCGGATCGGGAAGGCGATGGCATTGCTGCGCGGCAGCCGCCACAGCGTCTGTAATTCCACCCGCAGATGCTGCTTCGCGCCCACGTTCTCGGGCGTGATCGTGCGCTTCTCCGGGCCCCATTTGTGGTAATTCTCGGGCGAGGTATCCAGCCGCGGATTGACCGTCATCGTCCAATTGAGCCGGCGCACCGGCGCGCCCTGTTGCAGGTTCAGAAGGAACTTCAGCGCGCGCTGAAACACGCCCATCTCATGCGCCTTCGGCACCGGCGCGTGCCATTCGTAGAAATTCATCCCGATGTCGAAATCGAGCGACCAATCCGCCTGACTGGTCACCATCCCCGCATCCATCCACAGGTTGCCGTCGCGCTGATCCAGAAGCGCATGATCGCCCTGCGTCTGGCGGGTGATATATTCCATCGGGCCGCAGGGCAGGGTGGTCGGATCGAGGAAGGTAAACCGCTGCTCGATCCCCAGCGGACGGTTGATCCAGTGCCAGCGGTCGCCGTCACGGTTCAGCGTGAAGAGCTCGGGGTAATCCTCGGATTTCGAGACCATCACCAGTTCAAGGAAATCCCAACCCGCCAGTTCCATATGCGGCAGCGACTGGCAGCGCAAAGGGTCCTCGGCCAAGGTGATCTCGCGGTCCTTCATCTCGGCCACGTAATGCTCATCGACGTCGAAACGGTTCTGGAACGGCGATCCCGCCCGGCCCCCGGCATGGGGCTCGAGGTTCACCGAATACATGTAGCTGTCCTGATCGAACGGGAATGGGAAGCGGCGGATCGCTTCGGGGGAATTGTGGAAGGTGTAATCGTCGCGGAAGGTTTCGTCGTTGAACCGGATGGTCATTCGCGCCTCCTAGAGGTCGAGGGTGAGCATCTCGCCGGTAAAGCGCGAGACGCAGGGCATGATTTTCGTCTGGGCGGCTTTTTCCTCGTCGCTCAGCCAGTGGTCGTGGTGCTCGATCCGGCCATGACAGGCGGAAACGCCGGTTTCGCAGCGCCCGCAGGCTCCGCCGCGGCAGGACCAGTTGACCTCGACCTCGGCCGCCTCCAGCGCCTCCAAGAGGCTTTGATGCGGTCCGACCTCGATCGTGCGGCCCGATTTGAGCGTCACGGTGAAGGGCGTGCCGGGCGGCGGGGAGAGGAACGCCTCGGAATGCAGCGCGCCCTTGGGCCAGCCGAGGCGGGCGGCGGTGTCATCGACCGCGGCGATCAGCCCCTCGGGGCCGCAGGTATAGACATGCGTGCCCAAGGGCTGGCCCGACAGGATCGCGCCTAGATCCATCCGGTTGCCCTCCTCCGAGATATGGACATGGATCTGGGGCAGATCGGGCAGCAGCGCCAGACCCGCCGCCTCGGCGCGGCTCCGCGCGGCATAATGCAGCTCGAAGGGCATCTGCAGGCGCGTGAGCTGGCGCAGCTGCGCCAGAAACGGGGTGATGCCGATGCCGCCGCCGATCAGCACATGTTTCTTCGCGCGCAGGTCGAGCGAAAAGAGGTTGATCGGCGCGGTGACGCGCAGCGTATCGCCCGGCTTCACCTGCGTGTGCATGAAGCGAGAGCCGCCGCGGCCTGCATCTTCGCGCCGCACGGCGATCTCATAGCCCGAGCCATCCATCGGATCGGAAATCAGCGAATAGGCATTGCGCCGCAGCACGCCCGCATCGGGCATTTCCACCACGATATGCGCGCCGCCCGAGAACAGCGGCAGGGCCGCGCCCGCGGGATGCTCGAACCGGAAGCGGGTGACAAGGGGGCTGAGCGGCTCGACCGCCGCCACGCGAAGCTCAAGCGCGCTCATGCCTTGATCTCCTTCATCTCGGGGACAATGCCGGGGGTTTCCGCATCGACGCAGACCCCCTGAAAGGCGCCCAACCGGCGCGAGAAATGGTCGCGCACGAAAAGCGTCAGCCCGCAGTGCGAACAGGTGAAGGGGTCGGTGGTGACATTCTCGGTGATGCCCTTGCAATGGACGCATTGCATGCGCCGCGCGATGGAACCGCGATGCTCGGACTGGATCGCATCGGCGGGCAGACCTGCGGCCAGCGCCTCGGCCAGACCCTGACCGATCAGCCCCTCGGTGCCCGCCAGATAGAGCTGCGTGCCCATCTTGGCATCGAGAAGCGCCTTGCGATAACGCTCGAGCGCGGCGGAAAAGCTTGGCGCCTCGTGATACATCTTGGCGCCCAAGTCGCGCAGCCGGGGGCCATGCGCCGCGCCCGCGGGAATATAGATCAGATGGGCGCGGTCCATCACCGCCGGATCGGCCGCGGCCAGTTCCAGCAGCGCCTCGGCGCCCTCGGCATCGGCCAGCATCAGCGCGGGCGCGGCGCCATGAGGGCGCAGGGGGGCATAGGTCGGGCGGCTCGCGATCGAAGGGGAGAATTCGGTTCGTGGCATCGGCGGTCCTCGGGTCGTCCTGTTGGGAATGGCGGGGCGATCTGACGCCGCCCCTGCCGGTGGTCTGGGGGCCTCAGCCCTTGGCGGTGCGGATCTTCTTCTCGGGGTCGAGGAAAGGCATCTTGCCGGTCACCGCGGCAATCGGGCCGTGCTCGGCGCAGTTCACGGTGAGCTGGGTGCCCTCATTGGCGCAATCGACCGGCAGGCGGGCGATGGCCACGGTCCAGTTGTTGAGCGGCGAATACATCGCCTGCGTCACCACGCCGACCTGAACGCCGTCGCGCATCACTGGCGCGCCATTGCCCGGCGCGGCGGTGCCCTCGAGCTTGAGGCCCCAGATCTTGAAGCGCTCGCGGCCCTTCAGGCGGTAATGCTCCTCGGCACCGCGGAAGCCGGTCTTGCCGGGCGAGACGGTGAAATCCAGACCCAGTTCCCACAGCGTGTCGCCGCAAGGCTCATCCGCGAAGGGATACATCTCCGAGTTGTCATAGGGGAAGAAGAGCAGATAGCTTTCCGTCCGCAGCAGGTCGAGCGTGGTGAAGCGGCAGGGGATGATCCCCATCTCGGCGCCCTCGGCGAGGATGCGATCCCAGACCATCACGGCATCCTGCGCGCGCACGAACAGCTCATAGCCCCGCTCGCCGGTATAGCCGGTGCGGGTGATCATCGCCGGCACCCCGAAGAGCGAGGTCTGCATGATCCCGAAATAGGCCAGATCGCGGATACCCGGCACGTATTTCGCCAGATAATCCACCGCGAGCGGCCCTTGCAGCGACAGATCATGCAGGTTGTCGTCAAAGCGCACCGACACATCGCGGCCCTCGGCGGCCATGGTCAGTTGCTCGAACCCCTGACCCGAGCCATGGACGACCATGAAGGCATTCGGCCCGGTGCGATAGATCACGCAATCGTCGATGAACTTGCCCGCGTCGTTCAACATGCAGGCATAGACCGCGCGGCCCGGCATCAGCTTTTCCACATTGCGCGTGGTGGCGCGGTCGATCACATGGCTGGCGGCGGGGCCGGTGATATGGACCTTTTTCAGGCCCGACACATCCATCAGCCCGGCCTTGGTGCGGATCGCCATATATTCGGCCATCGGATCGCCGTCATAGGACCATGCGGTGCCCATGCCGCTCCAGTCTTCGAGCGCCGAGCCAAGTGCGCGGTGCCGGTCGGCCAGTGCCGAAAATCTCCAAGATGCGGTCATGTTCGCTCCCTTGTCCTGTCGTCTTGAATGTCTTGAAGGGGGCCGCGGGCAGGGATGCCGCCCGCGGCTTTTGCCTCAGAGTTTGCCGTTTTTGGCGGCGTCATAGGCGTGTTTTTCGTGGCGCCATCCGAGGATCACGGCGGCGAGCACGCAGAGGTAGCACAGCACGACCCAGAAGATTTCGGCCGAGCCGAAGCCTGCATAGATCGCGCCGGTGATGCCATCCCAGCTATGCGCGTCAAACGGAGCTTCCATTTCGATATCCTTTCAGGATCAGGGGCTTATTCAGCCGGGGTGACAGTGGGATGCAGCGCCTCGGGATAGGCCGAGGCAGGGACTTTGGTCTTGTCGAGGCCAAGGATCTCGGCCTCGGCGGGCACCCGCAGCTGGCCGGTGACCTTCAGCACCCAGGAGACCGCGAAGCCCGGCACGAAGCCCAGAAGCCCCATGACCACCGCGCCGACCAGCTGGCCCACGAAGGTCGTGTCGATCACATTCTCGCCCGCCAGCGCCGGATAGCCCTGCGCGGCGATGCCCACGGCCAAAAGGCCCCACATGCCCAGGAACCCGTGCACCGCGAAGGCGCCGACCGCATCGTCGATCCCGCGCCGCTCCATGAAGGAGGCCACGAAGGGCATCGCCGCAGCGCCCGCAAAGCCGATCACGAAGGCCATCGGCGGATACCACAGGTCAAGCCCCGCCGCGCAGGAGATGATCCCCCCCAGCGCGCCCGACATCATCCAGAACGGATCGCGGGTGATCATCCACGCCCCGATAATGCCGCCCGACATGCCCATCAGCGTGTTGAAGGTCATCCCCGACAGCGTCATCGGCGTGCCATAGATCGTGGCGGTCATCGTGCCCGACCAGCTCCAGGCCTCGCCCGGGACGATCACGCAGCCCATCAGGAAGCCCCAGAAGCCCGCGATGATCAGCATCAGCCCGATCAGCGTCATCGGCATCGAATGCCCGGCGATCGCATTGGCGCTGCCGTCCGGGTTGAACTTGCCGATCCGCGGCCCGAGGTTGATCACCACCCCCAGCGTGAAGAAGCCCGCGATCATATGCACGACACCCGCCGCGCCGAAATCGTGATAGCCCCATTTCGTGACCAGCCAGCCATCCGCATGCCAGCCCCAGGCGGCGGCCAGGATCCAGACAAAGGCGCCAAGAACGGTCGCCAGCACGACGAAACCGGTCAGCTTGATGCGCTCGATCAGCGCGCCCGACAGGATCGAGGCGGTGGTGGCGGCAAACAGAACGAAGGCGCCCCAGAACACACCGCTTGCGCGATCATCGAGGTTCGGCCCCATATATTGCGACCACGGCAGCGCGATCGAATTGGCATAGGCCAGACCCGAGATGCCCGCCGCCCCCTCGGACAGGTCGATCCCCGTCGGAAAGGCCCAATAGATCCACCAGCCGATGAAGTAGAAAAACGGCACGATCATCGCGAAGGCGAGGATGTTCTTGATCCCCGACGCGAGCGCGTTCTTGCTGCGCGAGGCGCCCATCTCATAGGCCAGAAAGCCCGCATGGATCAGCACCATCAGCGGGATCGTCAGATAGTAAAACGTCTCGGAAAAGGTCGTGCCGGTCCCGGCCGCCTTCTCCGTCAGTTCGGCGACCGCAGCCGCCAGCGTTGCAAGCTCCTGTTCCACGTCCAAACTCCCTGTTCTTGTGGAATGGGGCGATTTTGCCCCGTTTTTTTGCCTCCCGGCCGGCTTGGTGCCGGTCTTGACGGG
>JACXUS010000109.1 GCA_014763785.1 Sphingomonadales bacterium
CGCTTGCGCTGACCGCGGCGCTGGTGGCGGCGCTGGCCTATGCGGCGGTGCGCTTCTCGGGGCAGGCGGGGCTGGCGCTGGCGAGCCTTGGCGGCATTGCCGCGGCGCTGGCGCTGCTGGCACTGGCGGCGGGGCTGGTGCGACGCGGCGCGCGGGCGGCGGCGCATGGCGCGCGCGGGCGGCCTGCGCTGCGCGCCGCACTCGCGGCCATTGGCGCGCCGCGCTCGGAAACCGTGGCGGTGATCCTGTCGCTGGGGCTGGGCCTGTCGGTTCTGGCCGCGGTCGGTCAGGTCGATCAGGGCCTGCGCGGCGCGATCACCCGCGATCTGCCCGCCGAGGCGCCGGCCTATTTCGTGCTCGATATCCAGCCCGATCAGCTCGACCCGTTCCTGGGCGCCGCCCGCGCGGTGCCCGGCGTCACCCGGGTCGAAACCACGCCGATGCTGCGCGGTGTGATCACCCAGATCAACGGCCGCCCCGCGCGCGAGGTCGCGGGCGAGCATTGGGTGCTGCGCGGCGATCGTGGCGTGACCTATGCCGAGACCCCGCGCGAGCCCCTGACCGCGGGGCAATGGTGGCCCGCCGACTACGCCGGTCCGCCGCTCGTCTCGGTCTCGGCCTCGGAGGGCGCCGAGCTTGGCCTGAGCCTCGGCGACCGGCTCACCGTCAACATCCTTGGCCGCGATATCGAGGCCGAGATCGCCTCCTTCCGCGAGGTCGATTTCTCGACCGGCGGCATCGGCTTCGTGCTGACCTTCAACCCCGCCGCGCTGCAGGGCGCGCCGCACAGCCATCTGGCGACGATCTACGCCCCGCCCGAGGCCGAGGCGCAGATCCTGCGCGATCTGGCGCGCGCTTTCCCCAATATCACCGCGATCCGGGTGCGCGACGCGATCGAGCGCGCCTCGGAGGCCCTGGGCGCCATCGCGCGGGCGACCTCGCTGGCGGCGAGCGTGACGCTGATCACGGGCTTTGTCGTGCTGATCGGCGCGGCCGCGGCGGGCGAGGCGGCCCGGGCGCGCGAGGCGGCGCTGCTCAAGACCCTCGGCGCCAGCCGCGGGCTGATCCTGCGCAGCTTCGCGTTGCGCGCCGGGCTGATGGGGGCGGCGGCGGGGCTCGTCGCGGTGCTCTTTGGCGGGCTTGCGGGCTGGGGCGTGGTGCATCTGGTGATGGAGCTCGACTATCGCTTCGCGCCCGGGCCCGCGGCGGCGATCATTCTGGGCGGCATTCTGGTGACGCTGCTGGCGGGGCTTCTTTTTGCGATCCGGCCGCTTGGCGCGCGCCCGGCGCGGGTGCTGCGCGCGCGGGAATGACCAAAGCAAAAGGCCCCGGGCATGCCCGAGGCCTTATCATCTGTGCAAAAATATCCCCGCCGGAGGCTCTGCCCGTGTCACCCGGCGCGCGGCAGATCAGCTGCGCAGCCCGGTTTCCTTGAGGATGCCGCGGCGCTTAGCTTCGTAGTAATAGCCCTTGGCATACCACATCACGGCCCGGTCCTCGGAGCCATCGGCGCAAAGCCACGCCCCGCGCAGATATTTCACCGCATATTTCAGGTTGGTTTCGGCATCGAGCAAGTGATGCGGCTGCCCGGCAAAGCCCATGCCCTTGGCGGTCTGCGGCAGGATCTGCATCAGCCCGTAATAGGGGCCATTGCGCGCGCCCGCGTTATAATCGCTCTCGCGCTGGATCACCCGATGCACGAGGCTGCGCGGCACCTCATATTCATCGGCATAGCGGTTGATCAGCGCGCGCAGCTCGGTGCTTTCCCCGGGATAGAGCGGCATCGTATCCGCGGGCGCGCTTTTCGTGGATTCGCGGGGCCCGTTCATCGCGCCGCAAGCCGAAACCGACATCGCACCGATCAGCGCGACAAAAAGAAGGGCGCGGCGGCCTGACTGCATGGAACCCTCGGGACCTGTGACCGTTGCCAAACTGGATACAGGCAGGTCTGCCCGCGGAAAAGCGCGATGCCGTCGCGTAAGCGGGGTTTCGCCGATGGAACGGGCGCCAGAGGGGCCAGCCCCTCTTGGCCTGCGGCCAATTCACCCCGGGATATTTCGGGCACTGTTGAGGGGGGATCAGCCCGCGCGGCGCAGTCGGAGCGCGTTCGTCACCACGAAGACCGAGGAAAAGGCCATCGCCCCCGCGGCCAGCATCGGCGACAGGCCCGGGCCGCCGAAGGGGCGCAGCGCCCCCATCGCGACCGGGATCAGCGCGGTATTATAGGCGAAGGCCCAGAACAGGTTTTCACGGATGTTGCGCATCACCGCGCGCGAAAGTTTCAGCGCGCGCGCGGCGGTGCGCGGGTCGCCCTGCATCAGCACGACCTCGGCCGCTTCGATGGCGACATCGGTGCCGGTGCCGATCGCAAGACCCACATCGGCCGCGGCCAGCGCCGGGGCGTCGTTGATGCCATCGCCGACAAAGGCCACGGCGCCGTGGTCGCGCAAGCCCTCGAGCGCCGCCACCTTGCCCTCGGGCAGGACCTCGGCCACCGTGCGGGCGATGCCGAGGGTCCGGGCGACGGCCTCGGCGGTGGGGCGGATATCGCCCGAGATCAGCGCGGTTTCGACGCCCGCGGCGGTGAGGCTGGCGATCGCCTCGGCGGCGTGGGGCTTGACCGGGTCGGCCACCGCGATCAGCGCCAGAAGGTGCCCGTCATGCGCGACCCAGATCGGGGTTTTGCCATCCTGTGCAAGGGCTTGGGCCTGCGGGGCCAAGGGGGCGGTGTCGATGCCGGCCTCGTCCAGTGCCTTGGCATTGCCCAAGATCAGGGGCGCGCCCTCGGCCTCGGCCGAAAGGCCGCGCCCGGGGATCGCGCGGACGCGGCGGGCAGGAAGGGGGGCTATGCCGCGGGCCTCGGCCTCGGTCAGGATCGCATGGGCCAGCGGATGTTCCGAGCGCGCCTCGGCGCCCGCGGCGAGCGCGAGTGCGCGCGCGGGGTCGGCGCCCCCGGCCGGGATCAGATCGGTCAGCGCGGGGCGCCCCTCGGTCAGGGTGCCGGTCTTGTCAAAGGCGACGGTCTTCACCTCGGCCAGCCGTTGCAGCGCATCGCCGCGGCGAAAGAGGATGCCCAGTTCCGCGCCGCGCCCGGTGCCCACGAGGATCGAGACCGGCGTCGCAAGCCCCATCGCGCAGGGGCAGGCGATGATCATGACGGAAATCGCCGCGACCAGCGCCGGGGTGAAGCCCTGACCCGCCGCCATCCAGAGCGCGAAGGTGAGCGCTGAGAGCGCCATCACCGCGGGCACGAAGACGCGGGTGACCCGATCAACCAGCGCCTGCACCGGCAGCTTGCCGCCCTGCGCCTCTTCGACCATGGCGATGATCCGCGAAAGCACCGTATCGGCGCCGGTCGCGGTGACGCGGAAGGCGAGCGCCGAGGCCCCGTTGACCGTGCCGCCGGTGATCTTGGCGCCCGGGGTCTTTTCCACCGGGACCGGCTCGCCGGTCAGCATGCTTTCGTCGATCCAGCCGTGGCCCTCGGTCAGCTCGCCATCGACGGGCACCCGCGCGCCCGGTGCGAGCAGGACGATATCGCCCGCGGCGAGCTCCTCGACCGGCAATTCGACCTCGCCGCCGGGGCGGCTCACGCGCGCGGTGGCGGGGCGCAGGCCCACGAGGCGGGCGATGGCTTGGCCCGCCTGACCCTTGGCGCGCGCCTCGAGCCAGCGGCCCACAAGGATCAGCGTGACGATGACGGCGGCGGCCTCGAAATAGACCTCGCGCGCGGTCTCGGGCAGCAGGGCCGGGGCGAGGGTGACCACCGCGGAATAGAGGAAGGCCGCCCCCGCGCCCATCGCCACGAGCGAGTTCATCTCGGGCGCGCCGCGCAGGAGCGCCGGAAACCCGAGCCGCAGGAAGACCCGGCCGGGGAAGGCCAGCACCAGCGCGGTCAGGATCATCTGCACCCAGTGGTTTGCGGTCTCGCCCAGTGTCGCCATGATCCAGTGGTGAAAGCCCGGGATCAGATGCGCGCCCATGGCGAGCGCGAAGACCGGCAGGGTCAGCGCGGCGGACAGGAGCACGTCGCGCTTCAGCCGCGCAGCCTCGGCAGCCTGTTTCTGGGCGACGGGGGCGGGGGCGGCGCCAGCCTGTTTGACGCGCGCGGGATAGCCCGCGGCGGTCACCACCTGCGCCAGTTCCGAGGGAGCAATCGTGCCCTGCGCATAGCCCACCTGCGCCGATTGCGTGGCCAGATTGACCGCGGCCGAGATCACCCCCGGCGTGGCGGCCAGCGCGCGTTCGACGCGGCCCGCGCAGCTGGCGCAGGTCATGCCTTCGATGTCCAGCCGGGCCTCGGCCTCGGCCACCGGATAGCCCGCGCGGGCGAGCGCCGCGGCGAGGCTTGCGGGCGTGGCGGGCGCGGTGAACTCGACCCGGGCCGAGCGCGCCATCAGATTGGCCGCGGCCGCGGTGACCCCGGGCTCGGCCGCCAGCGCGCGTTCGACCCGGCCGGTGCAGGCGCCGCAATGCATGCTGTCGACGATGAAGGTGGTGTGGCTCTGGTCGGTCATCGGGGCCCCCTTTGCCCCCCAATTGCGCTGCGGGCGGGCGAGGTCAAGCCCGCGGGGCGCCGCAGCTGCGCGCAAAACATTCTGGAACTTGAATTTGTGTCGCGCCGATGCTACCTCGGGGCCAAGCAATCCCGCCCGACTGGAGTATCCCGATGTCCCTCGACCGCATCATGTTCGCCTTTGCCGGCACGATGGTCCTGATCAGCGTTGCGCTGACCTGGTTCGTTTCGCCCTATTTCCTGTGGTTCACTGTCTTCATCGGCGCGAACCTGCTGCAATCGGCCTTCACCGGCTTCTGCCCGGCGGCGATGATCTTCGCCAAGCTCGGCTTCAAGACCGGCTGCGCGTTTCAGGGCAAGTAAGCGGCGGCCGATCCCCGGCCTTTGAGCGATTGTGAGCGGCGGGACCCGGGTTCCGCCGCTCTTCTGTGTTGAGAGGGGGCGGGGGCTTTGCTAGCCTGAGCCCCATCATAGTGCCGGGGACCTTCATAATGCACCGCCGTTTTCTGCTGACATCGCTTGCCGCTTTGGCTCTGGGGGCCGCGGGGCCAGTCTTTGCGCAAAGCGCTGCGGTGAAGGCGAGCCCCGCGAAGCCCGCCGCCCCCGAGGTCGAGCTGACCTCGGCCACCGCAGGCAAATGGCCGATCGCGCCGCAATATTACCCGGTCGAGGTGCGGGTGAAGCCCGAGCTGCCGGTGGGTTCGATCATCATCGTCTCGGACAAGTTCTTCCTTTATCACATCATCGCGCCGGGCCGGGCGATGCGCTACGGCGTGGCCGTGGGCAAGGGCGAGCTGAAATTCCGCGGCACGGCGGTCGTCGGGCGCAAGGTCGAATGGCCGAGCTGGAAACCCACCCCCGAGATGGTGCAGCGCAGCCCCGCCAAATATGCCAAATATGCCGAAACCGGCATGCCCGGCGGGCCGAAGAACCCCTTGGGTGCGCGGGCGATGTATCTCTATCAGAACGGGCGCGACACGGCGATCCGCATCCATGGCACGACCGAACCGAGCTCGATTGGCCATGCGGTGTCGAACGGCTGCCTGCGGATGGTCAATGACCATGTGATCGCGCTCTTCGATCAGGTCCCGGTGGGCACGCAGGTCACGGTTTACTGATGCGCCTGACTTCGGTCGCCGAGGGGGCCGCGCCCGGCTTCGATACGGTGATCGACGTGCGATCCCCCGCCGAATATGCCGAGGATCATCTGCCCGGCGCGATCAATCTGCCGGTGCTGGACGATGAGGAACGCGCCCGCGTCGGCACGATCTACAAGCAGGTCTCGCCCTTCGATGCGCGCAAGATCGGCGCGGCGCTGGTGGCCGCGAATGCCGCGCGCCATATCGCGGGGCCTTTGGCCGACAAGCCCGGCAGCTGGCGGCCCTTGGTCTATTGCTGGCGGGGCGGGCAGCGCTCGGGGTCGTTTGCGACGATCCTGAAGCAGATCGGCTGGCGCGTCGAGCTGGTCGAGGGCGGCTACAAGGCGTGGCGCGGGCTGGTGGTTGCGGCGCTTGCCCGCCCGCCGGTGGCGCCGGTCGTCGTGCTCGATGGCAATACCGGCAGTGCCAAGACGGCGATCCTGCTCGAGGCGGCGGCGCAGGGCGCGCAGGTGATCGACCTCGAGGGGCTCGCGCGGCATCGCGGCTCGATCTTTGGCGCGCGCCCGGGCGGGCAGCCTGCGCAGAAGGGGTTCGAGGGGCGGCTGGCGGTGGCGCTCGCGGGGCTCGACCCCACGCGGCCGGTGTTGGTCGAGGCGGAAAGCTCGAAGATCGGCGATCTCAACCTGCCCAAGGGAATCTGGTCGGCGATCTGTGCCGCCCCTCGGGTGCAGATCGCGGCGCCCTTGCCCGCGCGGGCCGCCTATCTGGCGCGGGCCTATGCCGATGTGGGGCAGGACCGCGCGGGATTGGCGGCGCTGCTCGACCGGCTGCGGCCGTTTCATGCGGCCGAGGTGATCGCGGGCTGGCAGGGCTGGGCCGCGGCGGGCGATCTGGCGGCGCTCGCGGGCGACCTGATGGCGCGGCACTACGACCCGCGCTATGAGAAGCACCGCGCGCGCCACACGGCGGCCGCGGCGGTGATCGCGGCGCCAAGCCTTGCTGCGGAGGCGTTGCCGGGGCTCGCCGCGCAGGTGATCGCGGCGGCCGGGGCGCTCGTCAGAGCACGGTGAGGGCGGGCGCGCCCGCGGTGATCCGGCCGATCCGCGCGGCGGGAATGCCTTCGGCGCGCAGCGCGGCCAGCAGCGGTTCGGCCCGATCCTCGGGCAATGCGGCCAGAAGCCCGCCCGCCGTCTGCGGATCGTAAAGGAGCCGCGCGCGCGGGCTTTCGGGGGCACGGATGCGCCCCGCCAGCGCCGCGATATTCTGCGGCATGAGGCTCGAATGCTGCCCGGCCGCCGACAAGGCCTCGGCCCCGGGCAAGAGGGGCACATCGGCCAGCGCGATCTCGGCCGCGGTGCCGGAGGCCTCGCAGATGTTGATCAGATGGCCCGCCAAGCCAAAGCCCGTGACATCGGTCATCGCATGGGCATGGGGGGCGAGGATCGCGGCATCGCGCGCCAGCGGTCGGTCCATCGAGGCCAGCGCGCCCGCCACCACATCGCCGGGCGCGGCGCGCGCCATCTCGGCCGCCAGGATCACCCCGGTGCCCAGCGGTTTTGTCAGGATCAGCGCATCGCCCGGGCGCGCGCCGTCGATGCCCACCGGCCGCGCGGCAAGGCCCGTCACGCTGAAGCCCAGCGTCAGTTCGGCGCCAAAGCTCGTGTGCCCGCCCACCAGATCGGCCCCCGCCGCGCGAAAGACCGCGCCCGCGGCATCGAGCATCTCGGCCAGCGTGCGCGCGGCCATCTCCTCGGACATGCGCGGCAGGGTGACCTGCGCCAGCGCCGCCTGTGGCGCGCCGCCCATCGCCCAGATATCGCCAAGCGCATGGAGTGCGGCGAGGCGGGCGAACATCCACGGGTCCTCGGTGAAGGCGCGCAGATGGTCTGTGGTGAAGAGCTGGCGCACCTCGCCATGAACCAGCACGGCGGCATCGTCGCCGGGGTTTGACAGCACATCGGCGCGGGCAGGCGCGGGCAGCGCCGCCAGCGCCCGGCTCAGCGCGCCGCGCCCGAGCTTGGCGCCGCAGCCCCCGCACAAGGGCTTCGGCCCCAGCGCCTCGGCCACGCCTGCGGCCACCTCGCGGGGTAGAGGCGGCGCTTGCATCGCGGGCAGATCGTGGACCCGCGCCATGAAGCGCCGGTCGATCCGGTCCTTCCAGCGCCAGAGCCACGCGCCATCGAGCGGCAGCCCCCATTTGTCCGCGACCGCGCGCTTGTCGCCGGTGGAGATCAGCTTGAGATAGTCGCGCTGCGGGCGATAGGGGCGCAGCGGGCGGCCCATCGCGGCGGCGCGCAGGTTCTGAAACAGCACCGGCGCCTGCCGCACCGCATAGACCCCGGCCTTGGGGCGCGGCGCATGGGCGAGATGGGCGATATCGCCCGCCGCAAAGATCGCCGGGTCCGAGCTTTGCAGGCTCGGCGCCACGGTCACGAAGCCCTCATGCAGCGCAAGCCCGGTGCCCGCCAGCCAGTCGGCGGGGTGCGTGGCCCCGGTGCCAAGCAGGAAATCGGCGGGCGCCACCCGGCCATCGGCCAGCACCAGCGCCCCCGCCCGCGCCGCGGCAACCCGCGCGCCGGTCTCGACCGCGACGCCGAGCCGCGCACAATGCGCCAGCATCCGCCCGCGCGCGCCGGGGCCAAGCGCGGCCAGCGCCTGTGGCCCGGCCTCGTAGACGGTGACGCGCGCCTGCGGCAGCCGGTGCCGTGCCGCCAGCGCCAGTTCAACCCCCGCGACCCCGCCACCGATCACCGCGATCCGCGCGCCGGGCGCGGCGCGGGCGGCAAAGGCCTCCCAGGCATCGGCGAAGGCATCGAGCGGTTTGGCGGGCGTCACATGTTCGGCAAAGCCGGGGATCTGCGGCATCTCGCCGGTGATCCCGATGTCGAGCGAGGCGATGTCATAGGCCACCGGCGCCCGGCCCGGCACGATCACCTGCCGCGCCGCCCGGTCGATGCCGGTCGCCCGCCCAAGGATCAGCCGCGCGCCCGCATGCCGCGCCAGCCGCACCAGATCGAGTTGCAGCGCCGCGCGCGGGTAATGCCCCGCGACATGGCCGGGCAGCATACCGGAATAGGCCGCCGTGGGCAGCGGGTTGATGACGCTCAGCCGCACGCCCGGCAGCGGGTCCATCCCCCACATCCGCAGCACCAGCGCATGGCTATGGCCGCCGCCGATCAGGACGATATCGCGGGTCAGGGGCAGGGGGCTTAGCTGCATCTGGGGGGCTCCTTTGGCCCATGGCTAGCGCGCGCGGGCCATCGCGCCAAGGGTCATGGCGTCGCGCCCCGGGCCATGGCGGATTTTCCTGATTAGCCCCTTGACGGCCCGGCGGCCGTGCAATAGTCACGCGCAACGTGGCTAGGTAGCTCAGTTGGTTAGAGCATGCGACTCATAATCGCAGGGTCGGGG
>JACXUS010000403.1 GCA_014763785.1 Sphingomonadales bacterium
GCCCCCTCGGCCGCCCAACCCTTTCGGCTGACCGCAGCCTTATTCGGCGTCCTGATCGGCCGCTTCGGTCTTGGCCCCGGGCGCGCCGCTCCAGGCGTGCTCCAAAATCCAGTCGCGGCGCTCGGCGATCTCGGGCCAATCGGCGATTTCAGCGATGCGCTTTTCGTGGAAGGCACAGCAGGCCTCGTGCAGCGCCATCAGGGCCGGGTCGCTCTCGAACTGGGCCGCATGGAACGCCTTGGCCGCCGCCAGCTGCGCCGGATTGAGCTTGGAGCTGGTATGTTCGTTGCGGTTTCGCACCCGCCAATAGCGCTGCGAGACGCTCTTCTTGGCGACCACCACATCGCCGCGCAGCATCTTCATGAAGAACCCCTGCATCGAGCGCAGCGGGAAATGGTCGAGCGTGACCAGATCATAGCTGCCGCGCACGTCGATGCCATTTTCATCGGGCTCGGCCTGCAGCACGGGCAGATAGCGCCCCGAGCCATCGAGCCAGAGCACCGGCTTGGCCGCGGCCAGAAAATCGGGGCGGTGGTTGCGGATCTTGGCCAGCCGGACCGAGGGGCGGGTGATCGTCTTGACCCCGCGGCGGCATCTGTGGCGGCCCGGCGCGAGGGTCTCGTGGCGCGGGAACATCTCGGTCAGCCAGCCGCGCGCAAAGGCCTCGTGATCGTTGCAGCCGTGGTTGACCTCGGAGATCGAGAGCGCGTCGAACGGCCCGGTGGCGGCGAAGAGATCGGCGAAGCGGCCCGCGCCGGGCTTCACATTGACGAATTCATCGACATCCATCGAGATCACGAAATCCGCCTCGCGGAAGACGCGCATGTGATGCAGATAGTTCAGCGCGATCGGCTGAAAGGCGGTGGCCCCGGTGGCCAGCGCCGGATTGGGCAGATGGGTGACCAGCCCGCGGTCCTGCAGATGATCGAGCAGCTCGGCCGTGCCATCGGTGCAGTCATTGGTGAAGACCACGATATCGGTCACGCCCATCGCGCGGTGCCAGGCGATCCATTCGAGGATATAGGGCCCCTCGTCCTTCATGCAGGTGCCAATCAGGATGCGCGGACCGGCGGGGGGCGTGGGCTCCGCCACGGTGGCGGTCTTGGCGGCGGCCTTGGTCTGGGCCTTGGATTTGCCCGTCGGGCTGGCAGCGTCCGGAGCCGTTCTGGCGGCCGTTTTGGCGGCCGGGTCTGAGGCGGGCGTGCTCAGGGCGGCCCAGTCGCGCACCGCGCGCGGCGGCATCAGCGAGCCCTCGGGCGGTGCCATCACCCCCTCGCGCCGCGCAAACAGCTGCACCGAGCTGTCGGCGCGGCTGTCCTCGGTCACATAAAAGCCGCGCGCCGCCAGCGTGCCGGTGATCCGCGCCATCCCCTCTTCGCCGAAGACCTTGGGATGCAGCTCCAAGAGCACCAGCCGCACGCCGCCCAGATCGAGCGCAGGATTGGTGAACAAGGGCAGCTCGCCCCCCTCGATATCGCAGACGATCACGGTCGGGCGCAGCTCGGCGATGACCGTGTTGATATCCACCGCCGGGACCTGCACGACCCGCTCATAGGGCCGCGAGTCGGGCTCCATCGACGAGGCCCAGAAATCGTGCCGCAGATAGAAATCCATCGGCCCGACCGCGCCCACCGTCGCCACCGCATTGCGCAGATCGACCCGCTCGGCATCGTTCAGCCGGTGCGTCTCGCGGATCATCGGGATCAGATCGGGGTTGGCCTCGATCGCCACCACCCGCTCGACCCCCGCCGCATGGGCCGCGATGGTCGAGCACAGCCCGACGCCTGCGCCCAGTTCCAGCACCCGGTCGCCCGGCTCCAGCACCGCGCGCAGGGTCTTCGCCTCGCCGCCCTCATAGCGGTTGTTGCGCATCACCTTTTCGATCTTGGGCGTGATGATCGCGGGCACATAGGGGATGCGCACGCCCTGAGTCTCGAGGCAGGTGTCATAGCTGATCGCGGTCATGGCGGGCTCCGGGGGGAAAAGGTCACAAGGAATGGGA
>JACXUS010000404.1 GCA_014763785.1 Sphingomonadales bacterium
GGTGAGGGTGAGGGCGCGGGCCAGAACCTCTTCGACGCGCGCGCTCATCGGGCGGGCACGCGCCAGAACCTCGGGCACCGGCACCCATTCGGCCGCAAGCGCATCATCGGCCGCCACCGCCTCACCCATCGGATCGCGGCAGAGGACCGCGACAAGGTGATAATGGAAGCTGACCGCGCCGCTCGCGTCCCGGGTGATCGCATCGGTGGCGGCGATGATCGGCCCGGGCGCCGCAATCACCCCGGTTTCCTCGGCCAGCTCGCGCAGCGCCGCCGCCTCGACCGTCTCGCCCCAGTCGACCTTGCCGCCCGGAAAGCCCCACATCCCCGCATCGGGCGGGTTGGCGCGACGCACCAGAAGCACCCGATCGCCACGGATCGCCACCGCCAGCACCCCAAGCCGCGGCACCGGCCCGCTCATGGCGCAAGGCTCGTCTGGCCGATGAGCGCGCCTTCGGGGCTATAGACCAGAACCCGGTCATCGGTCGTCAGCACCACGATCCGCCCCGGCGCGAAGCTGAGCGCAGCGGCGCGCGCCCCCTCGGGCAGCGCTATCGCCGGTGGCAGCTGCGGCAGCGCCGCCGCCCCGGGCCGCAGACGGATGACAAGCAGCCCCACGATCGTTATGAGCCCGAGGATCATTGTCACGGCCAGCGCCGTGACCAATATCTTGAGGAACCGCAGCTCGGGCAGCGGGGCCGGATCTGGGGGCGGCATGTCGGACATGGATGAACACTCCTGCGGGCTGATGCGCCTGCGCGTGACGATCGCGGACGGCATGGTCGAGCGCCTTGATAAGGCGCTGGCCGTGCTTGTGCCAGAGGAAGCGGCGCTCTCGCGTTCGCGGCTGGGGCGGCTGATCGCCGAGGGGGCGGTGACGCGCGAGGGCGTGGCGGTGACCGACCTCAAGGCCAAGGTGGCGCCGGGCGAGGTCTATGAGATCACGCTTGAGGCGCCGCGGCCGGTCGAGACCGTGGCGCAGGACATCCCGCTGAGCGTGATCTGCGAGGATGCCGATCTGATCGTGATCGACAAGCCCGCGGGGATGGTGGTGCATCCGGCGCCGGGGTCCTCGGATGGCACTTTGGTCAATGCGCTCTTGCATCATTTCGGGGGCGCGCTGTCGGGCATCGGCGGCGAGGCGCGGCCGGGCATCGTGCACCGGATCGACAAGGATACCTCGGGGCTGCTGGTGGTGGCGAAATCGGACCGGGCGCATCATGGGCTGGCCAAGCAATTCGAGAAACATACCGTGCACCGGCATTATCTGGCGGTGGTGCATGGCGTGCCGGATGCGGGCGATCCGCGGCTGCGCGGCACGCGCGGGGTCAGCTTCGAGGGCGGCAATATCCTGAAGATCACCTCGCAGCTGGCGCGCCACAAGACCGACCGGCAGCGGCAGGCGGTGCTGTTCGAGGGCGGGCGCCATGCGGTGACCCGCGCCCGTGTGGTCGAGGATTTCGCGGGCGCCGCGGCACTGGTCGATTGCTGGCTCGAAACCGGGCGCACGCATCAGATCCGGGTGCATATGGCCCATGCCGGGCACGGGCTGATCGGCGATCAGACCTATGGCGGGCGGCGCAAACTGCCCGCGCGTGCGGTGGGCGAGGCCGGGGCCGAGGCGGCCGCCAGCTTCCCGCGGCAGGCGCTGCATGCGGCAACGCTGGGTTTTCTGCATCCGGTGACGGGCGAGGAACTCAGCTTCACCTCGCCCCTGCCCGCCGATCTCGAGGCGCTGCTTGACGCGCTGCGCAACGGCGCCGCGGGCAGCGCAGGCGCGGGCGGCGCATGAGTTTCAGCTGGATCAGCACCTTCGATCTGGGCGTCGTCGCGCATTTCGCGGCCCAGACGGCGGTGCTGATCCGGGTGCTCTTGCGCGCCGACCGCGAACCCGCGGTGCGCGCGGGCTGGGCGGTGCTGGTCTTCACCCTGCCGGTCTTCGGCATCGCGCTCTATCTCTTGATCGGCGAGACCCGGCTGAACCAGAGGGTGGCGCGGCGC
>JACXUS010000405.1 GCA_014763785.1 Sphingomonadales bacterium
GCACGGGCGCCCCCGCCCCGGTTCACAGCGGCCCGATCAGAGCGGCCAGATCAGCGGGATGACAAGGCAGGCGGTAAGGCCCGTCACGATATCCATCGGAATCCCGAGCCGCAGGAAGTCAGAGAAGCGATAGCCGCCCGGGCCATAGACCATCATATGGGTCTGATAGCCGATGGGCGTCGCGAAAGCGACCGAGGCGGAGAACATCACCGCCACGGCGAAGGGCCGCGGGTCAAGGCCCAGCGCATGCGCCAGCTGCACCGCAATCGGCGTATAGATCACCGCCACCGCATTGTTCGACAGAAACTCGGTCAGCGTCAGCCCGAGGAAATAGACCGCAAAGAGCGCCGCGAGCGGCGGCAGCTCGGCCAGGAAGGGTGCAATCGCATCGACGATCAGCTTGACCGCCCCGGATTCGTCCAACCCCTCGCCCACCACGAGCATCGAGAAGATCATCGCCAGAAGCCGCCCGTCGATGAAGCTGAACGCCTCATCCGCGTCGATCGAGCGAAACACCAGCAGCACCGCCACCGCCACCATCGCGAGCGCCATGATCGGCGCCACCTCCAGCGCCGAGAGCGCCACCACCGCCAGCAGCGCCCCCACCGCCAGCGGCATATGGCTGCGCCGATAGGCCCGCGTCGTGGGCTTCGACACATCGACCAGATCCATATCGGCGGCAAGCCGCGCGATATCCTCGGGCGCCCCCTCCAAGAGCAGCGTATCGCCCACCACCACCACCAGATCGTCAAGCTGGCGCCCGATGTTCTGGTTGCGCCGATGCGCGGCCAGCACATAGACCCCATAACGCCGGCGCAGGCGCAGCTCGCCCAAGGACCGCCCGATCATCCGGCAACCGGGCGAGATCAGCACCTCGACCGTCTCGGTCTGCACCGAGCTGAGCTTGTCCACCATCTTCAGGTCGGGGTTCTGCTGCATGCCCAGCAGTTCCGCCATTTCGGTGCGCAGCACCACCCGGTCGCCCGCCTGCAGCACCGTGCCCGGCAAATCGCGCCGCAAGCTCGCATCGCCGCGCAACACGTCGATCACCCGCACGCCCTCGCGCTTGAACACATCGACGCCCAGCACCTCGGCGCCGATCAGCCCGGAATTCTCGGGGATCGCGACCTCGGTGAAATATTTCATCTTCGGCCGCTGCCCGAGCAGGAAGGACATCGACTGCCGTTCCGGCACCAGATGCTTGGCAAAGACCGCCATGAAGACCGAGCCGACCAGCGCCACGGTCAGCCCCAGCGGCAGGATCTCGAAGATCGAGAAGGGCTCCATCCCGTCCTTGCGCACCACCCCATCCACCAGAATGTTGGTCGAGGTGCCGATCAGCGTGAGCATCCCCCCCATCACGGTGAAGTAACTCAGCGGCATCAGGAAGCGCGAGGGCGAGACGCCAAGCTTGCGCGCGACCTGAATGAAGACCGGGATCATCACCGCCACAACGGGCGTGTTGTTCATCACCCCCGAGGCGACCATGGTCAGCGCGAAGAGAAAGATCACCGTGGTGACGGGGCGGGCCGAGATATGCGCCTCGGCGTAGCTCGTCATCGCCTCGAGTGCGCCCGTGCGCACCAGCGCCCCCATGATCAGGAACATGAAGGCGATCGTCCAGGGCGCCGAGTTCGACAAGGCCTCGGTCGCGACCTTGTAGGGCACGAGGCCCAGCACCAGCATCAGCGCCGCCCCCGCCATCGCGACGACTTCGGGGGGCACACGCTCGCGCAGGAACATGACGAACATCCACAAGACGATGGCCAGCGCCATAATCGCTTGGCCAGTGTCGGACAGGGGAAGGTCGAGCATGATGCCCCGCAGTGCTGTTTCGGTTGGCGCGATACTAGCGATGGCCGGGGGCGGCACAAGCGCGCAATCGCATGAGGCCCGGGGATCGTTGCGGCTGCTGCCCGATTTGCGGGCGATTTTCAAGGACTTGGGGCGGGATGCAGGCAGTTCGCCCCCCGCCCCGCTCTGCCAATCCCGAC
>JACXUS010000406.1 GCA_014763785.1 Sphingomonadales bacterium
GTATAGCGGCCGCGCCCGCCCCCCGCAAATGAAAGAATGCCGCGCCGCGGCGTCACGGGGGAAAGCGGCCGCGGTTTCCCCCTTTGCGATGGCGGCGCAAATCCCTTGATCGAAGGGGCGCGGCCCCGCAACATGGCCGCATCCCCGCGCGCGCCCCGAAAGGAGCCAGAATGAAGACCCTGTTCCCTGCTTCCCTGATCCTCTGCGCCACGCAGGCCCTTGCCGCCCCCGATGCGATCACGCTCGGCATGGTGCTGGAGCCGCCGAACCTCGACCCGACCGCGGGTGCCGCCGCGGCGATCGACGAGGTGGTCTATGCCAATCTCTTCGAGGGGCTGACGCGGTTCGGCCCCGATGGCGCGGTGCTGCCCGCACTTGCCCGTGCTTGGGAAGTGAGCGCGGACGGCAGCGTCTATACCTTCCATCTGGTCGAGGGCGCGACGTTCCACGACGGCACCAGCTTCGACGCGGGGGATGTGAAATTCAGCCTCGACCGGGCGCGGGCGGCGGACAGTGCGAACGCGCAAAAGGCGCTGTTTGCCGGGATCGAGAGCGTCGAGGTGATCGACCCGGCCACGGTCAAGGTGACGCTTTCGGCCCCCGATGGCGCCTTTCCCTTCAAGATGGCCCGGGGCGATGCGGTGATCGTGGCGCCCGAGAGCGTGACGGATGCGGCCACCCATCCGGTCGGCACCGGGCCCTTCGCCTTTGCCGACTGGGTGCAGGGCGATCACGTCACGCTGAGCGCCTGGCCCGGCTATTGGGGCGAGAAACCGGCGCTGGCGCGCGCCACCTTCCGGTTCATCTCGGACCCGACCGCGGCCTATGCGGCGCTGATGGCGGGCGATGTCGATGCCTTCCCGAATTTCCCCGCGCCCGAGACGCTTATCCAGTTTCAGGCCGATCCGCGGTTCAAGGTGATCCTCGGCTCGACCGAGGGCGAGACGATCCTTGCGATGAACAACCGGCTGGCGCCGCTGGATAACATCGCGCTGCGCGAGGCCATCGCCCATGCGATCAACCGCCAAGAGATCATCGACGGCGCGATGTTCGGCTATGGCACGCCGATCGGCACGCATTTCGCCCCGCACAACCCCGATTATGTCGATCTCACCGGGCTTTCCACCTATGACCCCGAACGGTCAAAGGCGCTGCTGGCCGAGGCGGGGCTCACCGATATCACCCTGCGCCTTGCCCTGCCGCCGCCGACCTATGCGCGCCGCGGCGGCGAGATCGTGGCGGCCCAGCTCGCCGCGGTGGGGATCAAGACCGAGATCACCAATCTCGAATGGGCGCAGTGGCTTGAACAGGTGTTCAAGGGCCATGATTTCGACCTGACCATCGTCAGCCATACCGAGCCGATGGATATCAATATCTACGCCCGCAATGAGTACTATTTCGGCTATGCCAAGCCCGAATTTCAGGCGCTGATGGCCGAACTCGAGGCCACGACCGACCCCGCCGCGCGCAGCGAAAAACTGAAAGCGGCGCAAGAGATGATCGCGCAGGATTACGTCAACGCCTATCTCTTCCAGCTCGCGAAGACCGGTGTTGCCAATGCCAAGATCGAAGGCCTCTGGGAAAATGCGCCGACTCAGGCCAATGATCTGACGCAGGTGCACTGGATCGACTAGCCCTTTCACCTGTGCCGAAATATCCTGGGGTCCGGGGTGAAACCCCGGCCTCCTCAACCGCTTGCGAAAGACCCGACATGTTCCTGCAACTGCTGACGCCCTCTGCGGCGGAGCCTGAAGTCACCCGCCCCGAACGCGAACTGCTGGTCGAGGGCGACCCGGTCCACACCACCTGGAGCGTCGAGGAAGACGGCGGCCTCTATTGCGGGATCTGGCAATCGACCCCCGGCGCCTGGCACTGCACCTATGAGGAATGGGAATAGATAGTGCCCCGCGGCGTGGTGTAGGAGCGCCGACCCTCGGAGAGGTCAGGGCTTGATCAGGTGGCCACGGCGGGCAGCCTGACGGTTGGATTGTCG
>JACXUS010000110.1 GCA_014763785.1 Sphingomonadales bacterium
GCCTGCCCCGCCCCGGCTTGAGGTGCAAAACCTCACCCGCCGGTTCGACGGGCAAAGCGTGGTCGAGGATGTGTCCTTCGCGATCCCGGCGGGGCAGGTGACCTGCCTGCTCGGCCCCTCGGGCTGCGGCAAATCGACGACGCTCCGGATCATCGCGGGCGTCGATATGCAAGACAGCGGCCGGATATTCGTCGATGGGGCGCTGGTCTGCGACACGGTCTTTCGCGTCCCGCCCGAGCGCCGCGCGATTGGCCTGATGTTTCAGGATTTCGCGCTCTTCCCGCATCTGAGCGTGGCGGAAAACGTGGCCTTTGGCCTGACCGGCCCGGCCGCCGAAAAACGCGCGCGTGTCAGCGAATTGCTCGACCGGGTGCGGCTCTTGCGCCATATCGACAGCTATCCCCATGCGCTCTCGGGGGGCGAGCAACAGCGCGTGGCGCTGGCCCGCGCGCTGGCGCCGCGGCCGCGGATCCTGCTGATGGACGAGCCCTTCTCGGGGCTTGACGAGCGGCTGCGCGACGGTATCCGCGACGAGACGCTGGCCCTGCTGAAGGAAGAGGGCACCGCGGTGCTGCTCGTGACCCATGAGCCGCATGAGGCGATGCGGATGGCCGATCAGATCCTCTTGATGCGCGCGGGCCGCATCGTGCAGCGCGGCGCGCCCTATAACCTCTATAATGCGCCGGTGGACCGCGCCGCGGCGGCGTTCTTTTCGGATGTGAACGTGCTCAAGGGCCGGGTGCAGGGCGCGCTGACCCCCACGCCCTTTGGCGATTTCCTGACGCCCGGCCATGCCGACGGGACCGAGGTCGATATCGTGATCCGCCCGCAGCATCTGAAGATCGACTTCGACCGCGCCGGGCGCGGCCCGAACCCGACCGCGGCCGACGGCACCCCCGCGCGCGGCGTGGTCGAGCGCGCGCGGTTCATTGGCCGCGAGAGCCTTGTGGAATTCCGGATGGATTACGACGGCTCGATCCTGCGCGCGACGGTGCCCAATGTGTTCCTGCCGAAACCCGGCACGGCGATGTGGTTGATGCTGCGGCGCGACCGGTGTCTTGTCTTCCCGGCGTGACGCGGGGGGCGGCGTCGGATTTGAGTATTTGGGCCAAGAAGAAGCCCAAGGCCCGTCTGCGCTGCGGTCTTTCCCCTCAACAGTGCCGCAAATATCCCGGGGTGAGCCCGGAACGGGCGAGGGGCAGCGCCCCTTACTCGGCCAGCCGGGCCGCGCGCCCGCCGCGGCGTTCCTTGAGCTGGCCTGCGCGCGCGGGCAGTTCGGCCATCACCGCGCGCCGTGCTGCGGGGCTGAGGCGCGACCACGCCGCGATCTCGTCGCGGGTGCGGTGGCAGCCGACGCAGATCCCCGCCGCGGGATGGATCGCGCAGAGCTTCACGCAGGGGCTTTCGATCTCGTCGCGCCGCCAGATCTGATCGGTGTTCTCAGCCATTCTCGCGCCCCAGATGCGCCAGCCGGTCCAGCGCCCCTTGCAGGATGAACCCGGCCGCCACATGGTCGATTGTCTCGGCGCGACGCTTGCGCGACATATCCGCCTCAAGGAGCGCGCGTTCGGCCGCAACGGTCGAGAGCCGCTCGTCCCAGAAGGCGATCGGCAGCGGCGTCAGCTTTTCCAGATTGCGCGCAAAGGCCCGCGTCGACTGAGAGCGCGGGCCCTCCGATCCGTCCATATTCACAGGCCAGCCAAGGACGATCCCCGCGATTTCGCGCTCGGCGGTGATCTTCAAGAGTTCCGCCGCATCCAGCGTGAATTTCTCGCGCCGGATCGTGCGCAGCGGCGAGGCGACAGAGCGCATCCGGTCCGAAACCGCCACGCCGATCGTCTTCGTTCCCAGATCGAGCCCCGCCAGCGCGCCGAAGCGGGGCAGGGCGGCGGCCAGATCCTCGATGCTGGCGCAGATCACTCGGCCACCCCCGCGGCGGCGGCGGCCTGCGCCACCATCGCCAGCGCCTGATCGTCCCCCGCGAGCGCCGCCTTTGCCTTGGCATAAAGCTCCTTCGCGCGCTCCGCCTGACCCAGCGTGCCAAACGCCTGAATGCCGCGCGCCCATTCGGCGGCCGCGCCGCCCTCGGTCTCCAGCCGCTCGACGAGGCCGTTCACCATGCCCTCGATCATTTGCTGGCGCTCTTCCGGGGTCATCTCTTCGGCTTGCTGCACCTGTTCGGCCGAGGGGCCGGGCATCTGTGCCGCCTCCATCCCGGGTGCCGCGGGCAGATCGCCTTCGGCTGCGGTGCGGATGCGGGCCAGATCCTCGGGGAAATCGGCGAAGCGGCCCTGCGCCTCGGTCCAGATCGCGGCCGCGCGGTCATTGTCGCCCAGCATCCTGAGCGCCGAGATCAGCTTGGCCCAATCTTCGGCCGTGCCGCCCTCGGCCGCCAGCCGGTCGTTGAGCTGCTCGACCATGCCGCGGATCATCTGCGCGCGCTCCTCGGGGCTCATCTGCGCGGCTGCGGCCATATCCTCGGCCGAGGGGCCGCGCCCGCCCACCGCGGGGGGCGTGTAATTCGTCTCGCCCGCCATCCAGGCCAGCATCTCGATATTGTCGCGGATCGGCTGCACCCAGGGCGCATCGGCGGGGCCGTCGCGCAGCAGGTTGTCCCAGATGCGGAAGGCGCGATCCCCGCGCGCATTCTGCGCCATCATCAGGCCGATGTAATAGCGTGCGAGCCCGTTCTTCGGGTCGCGTTCCAGCGCGGCGGCGAAGGCCGCCTCGGCCTCGGGCGTGATCAGCCCGCCGGCTGCCGCCACCATATATTCGCCAAGCTGGGCGTAATCCTCGGCGCGGGCGGCCTCGCCCTTGAGCGCGACAAGGCGGCGCTGCGCCTCCCATCCGGCGCGGAAATTGCCCAGATTGACCTCGTTGCGGGCCAGAAGCGCGAGGCCCTCGGGATCGTTCGGCCGGTCCGCGACCGCCTTGCGCAGCCGCTCCATCAGCTCGGTGAACTGCGGATCGGGGGCGGGCTGCACCGGGCGGTTCGCGGCGGCGGTCTGCTCGGCCTCGTCCTGACCGGGGCGCCCGTCATAAAGCGCATTGGCGGTTTCGATCCGCCCGGCCATCGGCTGATCGGGATAGCCCGCAGCCCCCAGCCGCTCATAGAGCCAGAAGGCTCCGCCCATCATCACCGCAATCCCCAGCAGGGCAAGCGTCGTCGCAGCCTGCGGCGGGCGCGCGGCAGCGGCGGCCGCCTCGGACTGCGCGGCGCGGTCGGCCTCGAGCAGGCGGCGCGAGATTTCAAGGCGCGCGCGCTCGGCCTCTTCGGGGGCGATCACGCCCCGCTCGGCGTCGCGGGCGACCTCTTTGAGCTGGTCGCGATAGACCTGCACATCATAGGCCGCGGTGCGCGGGGTCTCGGGGCGGCGCACAAGCGCCAGAACGAACAGGGCCGCGATCAGTGCGACCAGCGCGGCAGTCAAGATCCAGAACAGCATGGGGTCTCCTCAGTCCTGCTTCCATGTAGGCGATCGCGCCCCGTCGCGAAAGTGCCAAGCGTATGAGGGGGCGACCTGTCGCAGGCTGGCAGCGCGGCGCCCGGGGGATGCGCCCCAGTTCTGCCCGCCATTCCGCCCCCAGTTCCGCCTGCGCCCCGCCCAGAGGCGCCGCGCCGCAGCGCTGCGACACCGCCATGTCGCAATTTTCCCGATTATGCCGCTTGCGGGGGGCTTTCGCGCGGCACTCAGGTCCATCACAAAGAAGACGCGCCGGATTCGCCCGAGCCCGCGCCGGAACTGCCCAGAGGAGTGGCCATGGCCAACAGACGCTATTCGATCTTCGCCGTTGCGCGCGAAGCCCTGCGCTATCACGCCGGATGGGAGCGCGCCTGGGCCAGTCCCGCGCCCAAGAAACGCTATGACGTTGTCGTCGTCGGCGCGGGCGGGCACGGCCTTGCGACCGCCTATTACCTCGGCAAGGTCCATGGCATCACCAATGTCGCGGTGATAGAGAAGGGCTGGCTCGGCGGCGGCAACACTGGGCGCAACACGACGATCATCCGCTCGAACTATCTGCAGGACCCCTCGGCCGCGATCTACGAAAAGGCCCGCAGCCTCTATGAGGACCTCAGCCAGGATCTGAACTACAACGTCATGTTCAGCCCCCGCGGCCTGCTGATGCTGGCGCAAAGCGAGCACGAGATCCGCGGCTACAAGCGCACGGTCTATGCCAATGCGCTGCAGGGCATCGAGACCCGCTGGATCACCCCCGCCGAGGTCAAGGATCTGGTGCCGATCATCAATATCGACGGCCCGCGCTATCCGGTGCTGGGCGCGCTCTATCAGGAACGCGGCGGCACCGCGCGCCATGATGCGGTGGCCTGGGGCTATGCCCGCGCCTGCTCGAACATGGGGATGGATATCATCCAGCAATGCGAAGTGACCGGCGTGCGCACCGAAGCCGGCAAGGTGGTCGGCGTCGAGACCACCAAGGGCGCGATCGACTGCGGCAAGCTCGCGATCGTCGTGGCCGGCCATTCGAGCGTGCTGGCCGAGATGTCGGGCTTCCGCCTGCCGATCGAATCGATGGCGCTGCAGGCCTGGGTGTCCGAGCCGATCAAGCCGACGATCGACGTCGTGGTGATGGCCAACCTCGTGCATGGCTACATGAGCCAGTCCGACAAGGGCGAGCTGGTGATGGGCGGCGGCACCGACGGGTTCAACAACTATACCCAGCGCGGCAGCTGGCACCATATCGAGGAAACCACCCGCGCGCTGGTGGAAACCTTCCCGATCGTGTCGCGGCTGAAGATGCTGCGGCAATGGGGCGGTATCGTGGACATGACCGGCGACCGCTCGCCCATTCTGTCGAAAACCCCGGTCGAGGGCATCTTCGTCAACTGCGGCTGGGGCACGGGCGGGTTCAAGGCGATCCCGGGCTCAGGGTTCGCAATGGCCGAGCTGGTCGCCAAGGGACATTCGCCTCTGGCCGCCGAATTCGGCCTGCACCGCTTCCGCGAAGGCCAGTTCATCGACGAAAGCGTCGCCGCCGGGGTGGCCCACTGATGGCCGCGATCCGCTTCGCCCTTTCATCTTGCCCGAAATATCCTGCGGGGGTCCGGGGGTGCAAAACCCCCGGCGCCCGTCACCCGAAAGGCCCGCTGACATGCTGACCCTGACCTGCCCCTATTGCGGCGCGACCGTCGAGGAAACCGAACTCGCCCCCGGCGGCGAGGCGCATCTGAAACGCTTCGGCCCCGGCGCCTCGGATGCCGATTTCGAAAGCTACATGTTCAGCCGCAAGAACCCCAAAGGGGTGCATTTCGAACGCTGGCGCCATGCCTATGGCTGCGGCAAATGGTTCCTCGCCGCGCGCTGCACGGCCACGCTGGAGGTGTTCGGCACCTATCCCGCGCAGACCACCGAACCGCCCGCGGATCTCGTCGCCAAGATCAAGGAAAAACGCCCCACCTGGGAGGGCTATGAATGAGCACCCGTCTGTCCAAGGGCGGCCGTCTGATCGACCGGACGCAGCCGCTCGCCTTCACCTTCAACGGCAAGCCGATGCGCGGCTATGCGGGCGACACGCTCGCCTCGGCACTGCTCGGCGGCGGCAAGTCGCTGCTCGGGCGCAGCTTCAAATATCACCGCCCGCGCGGCCTTGTGGCAAGCGGCGCCGAAGAGCCGAACGTTCTGGTGGGGCTCGGGCGCAACGCCCGCTTCGAGCCCGACCAGCGCGCGACCACGACCGAGCTTTTCGCCGGGCTCGAGGCCAGCAGCCAGAACCACTGGCCGAGCCTCGAATTCGACGTGGGCGAGGTGAACAACCTGCTCTACAAATTCTTCCCCGCGGGCTTCTACTACAAGACCTTCATGAAGCCGCGCTGGGCGTGGAAACATATCTTCGAGCCGATCGTGCGGCAGGCGGCGGGCCTTGGCGAGACCCCGAAAGAGGCCGATGCCGACCGCTATGAACAGGCCTATGCCTATTGCGACGTGCTGGTCGCGGGCGGCGGGGTCGCGGGTCTGGCGGCGGCGCTGAAAGCGGGCCGCGCGGGCAAGCGCGTGATCCTGTGCGAGATGACCGCGCATTGGGGCGGCCGCGCGCCGGTCGATGGCGGCACGATCGAGGGGCTCGCCCCCGAGGATTGGGTGAAGACCACCCTGCAAGCCCTTGAAGCGATGGATAATGTCACGATCATGACCCGCACCATGGTGGCCGGTCTGCATGATCATGGCTATGTCATCTGCTACGAGCGGGTGGCCGATCACACCCCGGGCGACGGGCGTCCGCGGCATCGGCTGTGGCGCATCCGCGCCGGGCTGACCGAGGTCGCGACCGGCGCCATCGAACGCCCGCTGGCCTTTGCGGGCAACGATATCCCCGGCGTGATGCTGGCGGGGGCGGTGCGCGACTATCTGGTCAACTGGGCGGTGAGCCCGGGCGACCGCGTGGTCGTGGTCACCAACAACGACGATGCCTATCGCACGGCGCTGGCCGTGCTTGACGCCGGCCTGACGGTTCCGGCGATCATCGATGCCCGCCCCAAGGCGGGCGGCGCGCTGGTGCAGGCGGTCAAGACCCGCGGCGTGCCGGTCCTCGAGGGGCGTGGCGTGGCCCGCGTGCTCGGCCACAAGGCCGTGAAGGGCGTCGAGATCTGCGCTCAGGCGGGCGAGGGCGGCGCGATCCAGACCATCGCCTGCGATGCGGTCGCGATGTCGGGCGGCTGGTCGCCGGTCGTCCATCTCTGGAGCCATTCGGGCGGCAAGCTGAACTGGGATGCGGCGGCGGTGATGTTCCGCCCCGATGCGACCCGTCCGCCGACCGGCGATGCGGGCCAGCCGCTCGCGCGCTGCCTTGGGGCGGCCAATGGCCTGCTCACGCTCGACGCGATCGCCGCCGAGGCGGGGCTGACGGCGCAGGTCGAGGCCGAAGCGCCGATCGTTCCGGTCTGGACCATGCCCGCGGGCGCCTCGGACGCGCTAAAGTTCAAGTCCTTCCTCGACTATCAGAACGATGTGAAAGTGTCGGACGTGCAGCTGGCTGCGCGCGAGGGCTATGAAAGCGTCGAACATACCAAGCGCTATACCACGCTCGGCATGGCCTCGGATCAGGGGAAACTGAGCAACATCAACGGTCTGGCGATCCTGTCGGATACGCTTGGCCAGTCGATCCCGGCGACCGGCACGACGACCTTCCGCCCGCCCTACACGCCGATCAGCTTCGGCGCGATCACCGGCGAGGCCCGCGGCGAGATCTTCCAGCCCTTGCGCAAGACGCCCATGCACGGCTGGCACGAGGCCCGCGGCGTGCATTGGGAGCCGGTCGGCCTCTGGCGCCGCCCCTATACCTATCCCAAGGCCGGCGAGAGCCACCGCGACTCTGTCAACCGCGAGATCGTCAACACCCGCAGCAATGTCGGGCTGCTCGACGCCTCGACGCTGGGCAAGATCGTGGTCAAAGGGCCCGATGCCGGGCGCTTCCTCGACATGATGTACACCAACATGATGTCGACCCTGCCGGTGGGCAAATGCCGCTATGGGCTGATGTGCAACGACAACGGCTTCCTGATGGATGACGGGGTCGTGGTGCGCCTGTCGGAAGACAGCTGGCTGTGCCACACGACCTCGGGCGGGGCGGACCGGATCCATGCGCATATGGAAGACTGGCTGCAATGCGAATGGTGGGACTGGAAGGTCTATACCGCCAACCTCACCGAGCAATATGCTCAGGTCGCGGTCGTGGGGCCGAAGGCGCGCAAGCTGCTGGAGAAACTTGGCGGGATGGATGTCTCGAAAGAGGCGCTGCCCTTCATGACCTATCGTGAAGGCACGCTTGGCGGCTTCCCGGCGCGGGTCTTCCGGATCAGCTTCTCGGGGGAGCTGTCCTATGAAATCGCCGTGCCCGCGAATATGGGCCTCGCGTTCTGGGAGGCGCTCAATGCCGCCGGTGAAGAGCTGGGCGTGATGCCCTATGGCACCGAGGCGCTACATGTCATGCGCGCCGAGAAGGGCTTCATCATGATCGGCGACGAGACCGACGGCACGGTGATCCCGCAGGATCTGGGCCTCGGCTGGGCGATCTCGAAGAAGAAGGCCGATTACCTCGGCAAGCGCGCGCAAGAGCGCAAGGCGATGGTCGATCCGAACCGCTGGCTGCTCGTGGGGCTGGAAACGCTCGACGGTTCGGTCCTGCCCGATGGCGTCTATGCGCCCGCCGAGGGGCATAACGCCAATGGCCAGCGCAATACCCAGGGCCGCGTCACCTCGACCTATTATTCGCCGATGCTGAAGAAGGGCATCGCGATGGGTCTGGTGAAGAACGGCCCGGCGCGGATGGGCGAGGTGATCGACTTCATCGGCGACAAGGGCGCGGTGATCAAGGCGCGGATCGTCGATCCGGTGTTCTACGACAAGGAAGGGGCCAAGGCCGATGTCTGAGGCGATTTCTGCACTCAAGGGCGCAAGCCATCAGGGCTTCGTGCGCGTGGCCGAAGCGGGCCTGACCGGGATGATCACGATCCGCGCCGATCTGGGCTCGGCGGCGCTGGCCAAGGCGCTTGGGGGGCTGGGGCTGTCGCTGCCCGGGGGTCGCGGGATTGTCGAGGCGGGTGGCAAGCTGCTCGCCTGGATGAGCCCCGACGAGCTGCTCCTGACCTGCGATTATGCCGAGGCCCCGGCCCTGGCCGACAGCCTGTCGGCGGCGCTTGGCGCCGAACATGCGCTGGTCGTGGTCGTCTCGGATGCGCGGGCGCGCTTCACCATCGCGGGGCCGAAGGCCGATCAGGTGGTGATGAAGCTCTGCCCGGTCGATGTGGCGAGCCTGCCCGCGGGCCGGATGCACCGCACCCGCGCCGCCCAGACCGCCGCCGCGATCTGGCGCTCGGGGCCCGAGGAAATCAGCCTCGTCTGTTTCCGCTCGGTCGCGGGCTATGTGATGGGCCTTCTGGAGGTTTCGGCGCGCAAGGGCGGCGCGGGTGCGGTGCATCCGGCCCGCGGGCAGGCTCGCCACATCGACCGGGCAGAGCTTCATCACCACCTGATCGGCCTTCGGC
>JACXUS010000010.1 GCA_014763785.1 Sphingomonadales bacterium
GGGGCGGGTTTCCCCGCCCCTTTTGCTTATTGCAGAACCACTTCGGCGGGGCGGGTGCGGGTCGAGGCCTGCACCTTGCCGCCGACGATCAGCCCATCCGGCCCCGCGGTGACGGTGACCGTGGCGCCGTCCAGCACCTCGCCCGACAGGATCAGCCCGGCCAGCGGGTCCTGCAGCGCGCGCTGGATCACCCGTTTCAGCGGCCGCGCGCCAAAGACCAGGTCGTAGCCCTCGTCGGCCAGCCACATCCGCGCCGCCGCATCCAGATCCAGCGTGATCTTGCGCGCGGCAAGGCGTTTTTCCAGACGGCTCAGCTGCACCGTGACGATGCCGTCCATATTGGCCCGCGTCAGCCGGTCAAAGATCACCATCTCATCGAGCCGGTTCAGGAACTCGGGGCGGAAATGGTGGCGCACCGCCTCCATCACCTCGGCCCTTGCGCGGTCGCTGCTGGCGCCTTCGGGCAGCTCGCTCAGCGCCTGAGACCCGAGGTTCGAGGTCAGCACGATCAGCGTCTGCTTGAAATCGACCGTGCGGCCCTGACCATCGGTCAGAACGCCATCGTCGAGCACCTGCAGGAGCACGTTGAACACGTCGGGATGCGCCTTCTCGACCTCGTCGAACAGCACGACCTGATAGGGCCGGCGCCGCACCGCTTCGGTCAGAACGCCGCCCTCATCATAGCCGACATAGCCGGGCGGGGCGCCGATCAGCCGGGCGACCGAATGTTTCTCCATGAATTCGGACATGTCGATGCGCACCATCGCCGTGTCGTCGTCAAAGAGATATTCGGCCACCGCCTTCGTGAGCTCGGTTTTCCCGACCCCGGTCGGCCCGAGGAAGAGGAACGAGCCCAGCGGCCGGTTCTCGTCGTTCAGCCCCGCCCGCGCGCGCCGCACGGCATTGGCCACGGCCGTGATCGCTGCATCCTGACCGATGACGCGCTTGTGCAGCTCGTCTTCCATCTTCATCAGCTTCTCGCGCTCGCCTTCGAGCATCTTCGAGGTCGGGATGCCGGTCCAGCGCTCGACCACCTCGGCGATCTGCTCGGGGCGCACGGCCTCTTCGACCATCTGCGCCTCGCCCGATTCCTCGGCCTCGCCCAGCTTTTTCTCCAGCTCGGGGATGCGGCCATATTGCAGCTCACCGGCCTTGGCGAAATTGCCCTCGCGCTTGGCCTGATCGAGCTGGGCGCGGGCCTGATCGAGCTGCTCTTTCAGATTGCGGCTCTGGTCGAGCTTGTCGCGTTCGGCCTGCCATTTGGCGGTCATGCCTGCGGCCTTCTCCTGCAGCTCGGCCAGATCCTTCTCGAGCTTCTCGAGACGGTCTTTCGACGCGGCATCATCCTCGCGCTTGAGCGCCTCGGCCTCGATCTGCATCTGCAGGATCTGCCGGTCGAGCGCGTCGAGCTCTTCGGGCTTGCTGTCGACCTCCATCCGCAGACGGCTCGCGGCCTCATCGACAAGGTCGATCGCCTTGTCGGGCAGGAAGCGGTCCGTGATGTAGCGATGCGAGAGCTGCGCGGCCGCAACCAAGGCTGAGTCGGAAATCCGAACCCCGTGGTGCAGCTCGTATTTCTCCTTGATGCCGCGCAGAATGCTGATCGTATCCTCGACCGTCGGCTCATTGACCATCACCGGCTGGAAGCGCCGGGCCAAGGCCGCGTCCTTCTCGACATACTTGCGGTATTCATCCAGCGTGGTGGCGCCGACGCAATGCAATTCACCCCGCGCCAGCGCCGGTTTGATCAGGTTTGCCGCATCCATCGCGCCTTCGGATTTGCCCGCACCGACAAGGGTGTGCATCTCGTCGATGAACAGGATCACCTCGCCCGCGGCGGCCTCGATTTCTTTAAGGATCGCTTTCAGGCGCTCCTCGAACTCGCCGCGATATTTCGCACCGGCGATCAGCGCGCCCATATCGAGCGCCAGAAGGCGCTTGTTACGCAAGGATTCCGGCACGTCGCCATCAATGATGCGCAGCGCCAGACCCTCGGCGATGGCGGTCTTGCCGACGCCGGGCTCGCCGATCAGAACGGGGTTGTTCTTGGTGCGGCGGCTGAGCACCTGCATCGTGCGGCGGATCTCGTCATCGCGGCCGATGATCGGGTCGATCTTGCCCTCTTCGGCCGCCGCCGTCAGGTCGCGCGCATATTTCTTGAGCGCGTCATAGCCTTCTTCGGCGCTGGCCGAATCCGCCGTGCGGCCCTTGCGCAGATCGTTGATCGCGGCATTGAGCTTCTGCGCCGTCACCGCGCCCGCATCCAGCGCATCCTTAGCGCGTGTATTGACCATGGCCAAAGCCATCAGAATCCGCTCGACCGGCACGAAGCTGTCGCCCGCCTTCTTGGCCAGCTTCTCGGCTTCGTCCAGCACCCGCACAAGGCTTTGCTCGACATAGACCTGACCATCGCCGCCCGAGACCTTGGGCAGCTTGCCGACCGCCAGATCGACGGCCTCGGTCACCCGCGCAGGCTCGCCACCCGCACGCCGGATCAGGTTGGCGCTCAGCCCCTGATCGTCATCCATCAGTGCTTTCAGAAGATGCTCCGGCACCACGCGCTGGTGCCCTTCGCGCATCGCAATGGTCTGGGCGGATTGCAGAAAACCGCGCGACCGTTCCGTGAACTTTTCCATGTTCATCGGCAATCTCCTTTGCTGAAGCCCCCGGGCCTCTCGGGCGCCCGACTGCGGCACGCCCCCTCCCGGGTCTTGCAACAAAATTGTGCGCCCGGGTCGCCGGTTTCAAGAGGCTGCGACGGATTGCGCGGAAATTTCCCGCACCCCGGGCTGCGCAACGGGGCTTCGGGAACGGATTGGAAACCTTGGGTGTTTATCCTGCAAAGGCTGCACCATCGGAGCGTTCCACGGGGGTTTCATGCATCACGCCTCGGCCATTCGCATCCTGCATCTGATCTATGACGCCGCGCGCCGCCGGTTCGAGGCGGTCGTCGAATTCTTCGCCCCCGGCCTGCCCGTGCCCCTGCGCGTTCCGGTGCGGGTCACGGCGCGTGCCGACATGCCGCATCCGCGGCTGGTGCGCGCACTGACGCGCGAGGCCAAGCGCCGCGGCATCGGCGGGGTCTGAGCATCGGCACCGCGGGCGGTTTTCCTTGACCAAGGGGCGCCAAGGGCGCAAAAGGCAGCCGTTTGTCCGAACCCCAGCCCCGAGGTGCCCCGATGACTGATCTTCTGCCCGCCGACGACCGTCTGATCGTTGCGCTCGATGTCCCCAATGCGCTCGAGGGGCTGAAACTGGCCGAGCGGCTGGGCGATGCCGTCAGCTTCTACAAGATCGGCCTTGGCATGCTGACCGGCGGCGGCCTTGCGCTGGCCAATGAGCTGAAATCGGAACACGGCAAGCGCATCTTCCTTGATATGAAGCTCTTTGATATCGGCGCCACGGTCGAGGCGGCGGTGCGCGGTCTGGCGCAGTTCGACCTTGATTTCCTGACTGTTCATGGCGACCCCCATGTGGTGCGCGCCGCCAAGGAGGGGGCCGCGGGCAAGGATCTGAAGATCCTCGCGGTCACCATCCTGACCTCGCTCGACCGGGCTGATCTGGATGCCGCGCTGATCCGGCCGGGCCAGATCGCCGATCTGGTGACCGAACGCGCCGCGCGGGCCTTCGAGGCGGGCGCCGATGGCGTCATCGCCAGCCCGCGCGAGGCCGCGATGATCCGCGCCCTGCCGCAGGCCGCGGGCAAGCTGATCGTGACCCCGGGCGTGCGGCCCGCGGGCGCGGCGCTCGGCGATCAGAAGCGGGTCGAGACGCCCGCAACCGCGCTGGCGGCGGGTGCCGACCATCTGGTCATCGGCCGCCCGGTCTGGGCCGCGCCGGATCCGGTCGCCGCCACGCAAGCGATCCTGCGCGAGATCGCCGCGGTCTGAGCCCGAAATGCAAAGGAGCCCGCAGCGCGGGCTCCGGCGGGTCCGGGCGGGTGCCGGATCAGTGATTGTTGACGATATGGACCGTCGTCGTCGAGCTCGCATCGCCCGCCATCGGATTGGCGATGAAGAGGAACGCCACCAGCCCGACCAGAGCGATACCGACCGATTTCACGACGAATTTGAAGCCAGCGGCTTCGTTGGGGAAGTCCTGATACATCCGCGTCTCCTGTTTTGCGCAGCCGCATGACTAGGCAAGGCAGGGCCGGAAATCCAGCCCCACAGGTCGCCTCAGGGCGTCAATTCTCGTTGATGTCGCGATCCCAAAGCTTGGTCTGACCGGCCCGCACGCCCGAGAGCTTGCGCGCCACCAGCCAGGTCGCCAGCGCCGCCAGCGCGCAGACCAGCAGCATCACCGGCAGGCTGCCGCCCAAGAGCCCGAGCCAAATCAGCGCGCCCACCAGCACCGCGCCCATCGCAAAGCCAAAGAGCACGAAGCCCGGCGCGATCATCTCCAGCGCGCCAAGAAGGATCCCGCCCGCGATCCAGACCCAGGGTTGCTGCCACAGCATCAGAGTTTCCCCTTGAGCAGCCCGAAGGCATTGGTGAAGGCGTCAAGCGCCGCGGCGGGCAGCAAGACGGTCTGCTTGCCCTCGCCCTTGCCGACCTCGGCCAGCGCCTCGACCTGCTTCAGCGCGATCTGGAATTGCGCGGCCTCAAGCCCGTTCTTGGCGATCGCCTCGGCGATCACGCTGGTCGCGAAGGCCTCGGCCTCGGCGGTCACGCGGCGGGCCTTGGCTTGTTGCTCGGCGGCATAAAGCTCGGCATCGGCGCTCAGCTCGACCGCGCGCTTGCGGCCCTCGGCCTCGGTCACCTGCGCACGGCGGGCACGCTCGGCATTCAGCTGTTGCAGCATCGCGGCGCGGGTCGCCTCATCGAGGTTCACATCGAGAATCTCGGCGCGGGTGACCTCGATCCCCCAGTCATCGACGACGTTCGCGACGTTGTCGCGGATATGGGTGATCAGGCCCGAGCGGTTCGATTGCACCGTATCGAGTTCCATCTGCCCGATCTGCGAGCGCACGATCCCGGCCACGGTGGTGGCGATGGCGGCGTCGATATCGCGGATCCGGTAGACGGTCTTTTCCGGCTCGATCACGCGGTAGAAGACCGAGGTATCGACCTGCACCAGCACGTTGTCGGCGGTGATCGCATCCTGGCGCGTGGTGGGCAGCTGACGTTCCAGCACCGAAACCTTGTGCGCCACGCGATCAAGGAACGGCACGATGAAGTTGATGCCGGGCCCCAGCACCGCGCGCAGCCGGCCGAAGCGCTCGACCACATGCTTTTCCGATTGCGGCACGATCCGCACGCCGAGGAACACGGCCAGCGCGATGAAGCCCGCAAGCGCCAGAAGGATCACGCTGCCGCCTGACAGGCCGGAATAATCGAGGGTATTCATGGTCACTCCAAAGGGTTTGGGTCTATGCCCGGCTCTTGCCCGGCGAATACGTCATTTCGAGGGCAACAGCTTGACCCCGACCAGCGCCGCCGCCGCCAGCACCGCCCAGCCGCCCGGGCGCGAGATCAGCCAAAGCGCGATGCCAAAGGCAAGAAGCGCGATCCGGGTTGAGGCAAGTCCGATCAGGCCAAGGAAGGGGGGCATCATTTCGCTCCGTATTGGCGCCAGAGCCAGATCAGCAGCATCGCGCCCAGCACCGCCCCGACGAACCCGGCCATCCAGCCGGTGACCGTCAAGAGAAAGCGCAGCACGAGCCCGCCGATCAGCGCGCCCAGCACGCCGATCGCGATGGTGGTGATCAGATTGGCCTCGATCCGCATCATCCGCGTGGCGATCAGCCCCGCGGCGGCGCCGATGATGAAGAGAAGCACGATGGACATGGGGCACCTGTTGACCGTTGCAGGCACTATGGCCCCGGCGCGGCGGTTTGGGAAGGGCTCAGCCCAGCCGCTCGGGCAGTGTCAGGCCGCGCAACACCTCGGCGGCGGGCATCGGGCGCTTGCCCTCGCGCTGGGCTTCAAGGATCTCCAGCGCGCCGGTGCCACAGGCCACGGTAAAGCCGCCCAGCACCGCGCCCGGTGTGCCCGCGCCCTCGGCCGGGGCGGCGCAGAGCACCTTCACCCGCTCGCCCGCGATCTCGCACCAGGCGCCGGGGAAGGGCGAGAGACCGTTGATCTGCCGGATCAGATCGGCCGCCGGGCGCGCCCAGTCGATCCGCGCCTCGGCCTTGTCGATCTTGGCTGCATAGGTCACGCCATCCTCGGGCTGCGGCTGCGGGGTCAGATGATCGAGCCCCGCCAGCGCCTCGAGGATCATCGCAGCCCCCATCGCGCTCAGCCGGTCATGCAGCGCGCCGGTGGTCTCGGTCGGCCCGATCGGCGTGGCGCGGCGCAACAGCACTGGCCCGGTATCAAGCCCGGCCTCCATCTGCATGATGCAGATCCCGGTTTCCGCATCGCCCGCCATGATCGCCCGGTGGATCGGCGCCGCGCCGCGCCAGCGCGGCAGAAGCGAGGCATGGATATTCAGGCAGCCGCGCGCCGGCGCATCCAGCACCGCCTGCGGCAGGATCAGACCATAGGCCACGACCACCGCCACATCGGCATTGAAGGCGGCGAATTCGGCCCGCGCCTCTTCGGTCTTGAAGTTCAGCGGATGGCGCACCGGCAGCCCGAGCGCCTCGGCCCGCGCCTGCACCGGCGAAGGGCGCAGCGCCTTGCCCCGGCCCGCGGGCCGCGGCGGCTGGGAATAGACGGCCACCACCTCATGCGCACCGGCCAGCGCCTCGAGCACCGGAACGGAAAACTCGGGCGTGCCCATGAAGATCACGCGCATCACACCCTCGCCAACTTTTTCGACTTTTGAATCAGCATCTTGCGGCGCAGGGGCGAGAGATGATCGAGATAGGTCCGCCCGTTCAGATGGTCGATCTGATGCTGCACCGAGGTCGCCCAGAGGCCGACGAAATCGCGATCCTCGATCGCGCCATCGGCGTTGAGAAACCGCACCGTCACCGCCCGCGGCCGCTCGATCCGAGCGAAAACGCCGGGCAGATTGGGGCTGGCCTCGTCATGGGCGCGCATCTGCACCGAGGCGTGCAGCACCTCGGGGTTGGCCATCCGCACCGCCTGACCGCGCTTGTCCGAGGCATCGACCACCGCCAGCCGCAGCATGATGCCGATCTGCGGCGCGGCCAGACCCACGCCCGGCATCGCGTCCATCGTCTCGATCATGTCATCCCAGATCATCCGCACGGTCTCGGTCACCGCGGCGACCGGCTCGGCCGGGGTGTGCAGGCGGCGATCCTCGAAGGGCAAGAACGGGCGCACGGCCATCAGGCGAGGCCCGGCTCTTTGCCCTCGCGGGCGCGCTCGCGTTTCAGCTTTTCCATCTTGCGGGTGATCATCGAGCGCTTCATCGCGCCCAGATAATCAATGAAAAGTTTGCCGTTCAGGTGGTCGTTCTCATGCTGCGCGCAGGTCGCCCAGAGGCCGTCGAACTGCTCCTCATGGCTTTGGCCATCAAGGCCCAGCCAGCGCATCCGCACCTCGGCCGGGCGCGTCACCTCGGCATATTGCTCGGGGATCGACAGGCAGCCTTCCTCATACACGTTCGTCTCTTCCGAGGACCAGGTGATCTCGGGGTTGATCAGCACCATCGGCTCGGGGGCCGCGTCCTTGTCCTTAACGCAATCCATCACGAAGACGCGCTTCATCACACCGATCTGCGGCGCGGCAAGGCCAATGCCCGGCGCCTCATACATGGTGGCCAGCATGTCATCGGCCAGCTTGCGGATCTCGTCGTCGATGGCGGCAACGGGGTCGCAAAGCTTCTTGAGCCTCGGGTCGGGATGGATCAGGATCGGGCGAATGGTCATGGCCGAGATTTAGGCGAAGAGGGGCGGTTTCGCAATGGCGCCGCTTGTCGTGTATGATGTTCTATCGAGCGCCGTAAAATTGGGATGATGTCCTGCATTTTTCATCTGTATCAGAATGATGATCTGAAATATCAATCCATGATGGAACAAAGACGCCGCAGGAGAGTGCCGCAATGACCGAAGCCCCGAATTTCGACGAGATCATTGACCGCGTCGGGCATCATTCGGTGAAATGGGATGGAATGCAGGGCCTGTATGGCGTCGACCCGTCCGAGGGTATCGCGATGTGGGTCGCCGATATGGATTTCCGCCCGCCGATGGCGGTGCAGCGCGCGCTGGAAGAGATGCTGGCGCATGGCGTTTACGGCTATTGGGGCGATGACCGCGCCTATCATGCGGCGATCCAGTGGTGGATGGCCAATCGCCACGGCTGGCAGGTCGCGCCCGAGTGGATTTTCACCACCCATGGTCTGGTGAACGGCACCGCGCTCTGCGTCGAGGCGTTTACCGCGCCCGGCGATGGCATCGTGCTGATGACCCCGGTCTATCATGCCTTCGCCCGGGTGATCCGGGCCGCGGGGCGCAAGGTGGTCGAATGCCCGCTGAAGCTGGTCGAGGGCCGCTATCAGATGGATTTCGACGCTTGGGAAGGGCAGATGGATGGCTCGGCCCGGATGCTGATCCTGTGCTCGCCGCATAACCCGGGCGGTCGCGTCTGGACCGCCGAAGAGCTGCGCGCCACCGCCGATTTTGCGAAGAAACACGGGCTGGTTCTGGTGTCGGATGAAATCCACCATGATCTGGTGATGCCGGGTCACCGTCATATCCCGATGGCGGTGGCCTGCCCGGATCAGCCGGTGGTGATGATGGCCGCCACCACCAAGACCTTCAACATCGCGGGCAGCCATTCGGGCAATGTGATCATCGCCGACCCCGATCTGCGGGCGCGCTTTGCCGCGCGGATGGCGGCGCTTGGGATCTCGCCAAACAGCTTCGGTCTGGCGATGGCGACGGCCGCCTATAGCCCCGCGGGGGCGGAATGGCTCGCGGCGCTGATCGGCTATCTCGATGAAAACCGGAAGATTTTTGACGCGGGTGTGAATGCGATCCCGGGGCTTGCCTCGATGCCGCTCGAGGCGACCTATTTGGCTTGGGTCGATTTTTCGGGCACCGGCATGGCGCCTGCCGAATTCATCGACCGGGTCGAGAAGAGCGCGAAGATCGCCGCCAACCATGGCGCCAGTTTTGGTCTGGGCGGCGAGGGGTTCCTGCGCTTCAACCTTGCCACACCGCGGGCGCGTGTCGTCGAGGCGGTCGAACGGCTGCAGGCGGCCTTCGCCGATCTGCAATAAGATGCTGCGGCGCGGGGCGGCGGTCTTCTCGGCGCTCAGCTTCGTGGTGCTTGCAGGCGCCGTCATCGTCCTGATCGCGCTGCGCCCACCCGCGCCGGTGGCGCCTCAGCCACCCCTCGTCGGGCCGGTCAGCCGGATTCTGGTGGAAAAGGCCGCGCGGCGGATGACGGTCTATGTCGGGGCCGAAGTGGCGCGGGTTTATGCGGTCCGGTTGGGCTTTGCCCCCAGTGGCGACAAGCGTGTGCAGGGCGATGGTCGCACGCCCGAAGGTCTGTTCCGCATTGACCGGCGCAACGCGGCGAGCGCCTATCATCTGTCGCTTGGGCTCGATTATCCGCGCCCCGCAGATCGGGCCCGGGCCGCGGCGGCGGGCGTCGATCCGGGCGGCGACATCTTTCTGCATGGGCAGCCGAATATCCTGCCGGCTGGCGTCACATTGGGCCATGACTGGACTGCGGGCTGTGTGGCGCTGTCGGATGCCGAGATCGAAGAGCTCTTCGCCGCGACCCCGATTGGCACCGAGGTCGAAATCCGCCCCTGACCCTGTCACCTCCGCCTGAAACCGGAAGATTGTGCAGGCCCGCAGGTTCACCGCGCAGGCCCGGCTCAGGCGCGCGGCAAGTATCCGGCAGGTGCGCCATCGGGGCGCACGAAATCCAGCGCCGCCCGATCCGACACCGGCGTTTCGCGCTTGATCGAACAGATCAGCTCGCCCGATTCGACCTCCGACGCGACGATCAGCGCGGTCGCAATATGCCGCCCGCCTTCATAGAGGTCGACATGCCCGCGCAGATGACCGATCTGCGTCGCGTCGAGCGCAAGACCGCCGGGCCAGCGTCGCAGCACCGTCCAGCTCTCCTCCCCCGCGCGCAGGCGCAAGCGGGTGCGTTTGCCGCGTTCGCGGCGGTGCGCCGCGCTGAGCGCGGCCAGAATATCCTTGGGCAGAAACTCCATCTCTCCCTCCGACGGAATCGCGCTTTAGGCAAGGTTATGATATGATATATGAATTTAAGGTTAACCGCACGATCTTAACCCGGCCCGCGCGCCGGTGGTCCAAGGCGCCGCGGCCCGCGTGACCTTTGCGCAACGCCATTGCTCCGCCACCGCCTTACCCCTAGCCTGCGCGAAAGAACGTCCGGAGGTTTCATGCGCCCGTTTCTGTTGTCCCTGCCCTTTGCCGTGCTGTTGAGCAGTCCTGCCTCTGCCCAATGCGGCGGGGATTTTAGCGCCTTCGTGCAGGGGCTTCGGGCCGAAGTGCAGGCGCGTGGCCTGAGCACGGCGCAGGCCGAGGGCTTCTTTCGCGGCGTGCGGCAGGATGACCGGGTGCTTCGGGCTGATCGGTCCCAAGGTGTTTTTCGAAATAATTTCAACGAGTTCTCCGGAGCCGTCATCAGCCAGAACCGGCTTACGAACGGGGCGAAGATGTCGGCGAAATATGATGCCATCTTTGACCGGATCGCGCGCGATTACGGTGTGCCGCGCGGGATCCTGCTCGCGTTCTGGGCGCTGGAAACCGATTACGGGGCGGTTCAGGGGGATTTCAACACGCGCGATGCGCTGGTGACGCTCGCGCATGATTGCCGCCGCCCTGATCTCTTTCGCCCGCAGGTTCTGGCTGCCGCCGAGCTTTACCGCCGCGGCGATTTCGACCCGGCGCGCAACCTTGGCGCCTGGGCGGGTGAAATCGGTCAGGTCCAGATGCTGCCCGCCGATATTCTGGAGAACGGGGTTGATGGCGACGGCGACGGGCATGTCAACCTCAAGGGCTCGGCGCCCGATGCGCTGATGTCGGGGGCGAAGATGATTGCGGGCATGGGCTGGCGGCGTGGCGAACCCTGGATGCAGGAAATCATCGTGCCCGAGGGGCTGGATTGGGCGAAAACCGGGATCGAGACGGAGCTGCCGACCGCCGACTGGGCGCGGATGGGCGTGCAGGCGCGCGACGGGCAACTGGCGGGGGGGCGCGGCTCGGTGCTGTTGCCGATGGGGCGCAAGGGGCCGGCCTTCATGGTCTATCCCAACTTCCGTCTGCTCTTCGAGTGGAACAAGAGCTTCGTTTATGTCACCACGGCCGCCTATTTTGCGACCCGCCTTGAAGGGGCGCCGCGGTTCACATTGGGCGCGCCCGAGGCCGGCCTGACGGTCGATCAGATGAAAGCGCTGCAGGTGAAACTGACCGCGCGCGGGCATGATGTCGGGCCGGTTGACGGCATTCTGGGGGCCAAGACCCGGCAGGCCGTGCAGCGCGAGCAGGCGCGCCTTGGCCTGCCCGCCGATGCCTGGCCGACCGCGGCCCTGCTGGCGCGGCTCTGATCAGCTCTCGCGGAAGGCGCGGTTGAAGTAATCCGCGAAGGGTTTGATCAGATAGGCCATCGGGCTGCGCTCGCCGGTGCGGATGAAGACCTCGACCGGCATCCCGGGCACCAGGGTCAGCCCGCCCAGCTTGGCCAGTTCGCCCTCGTCCAGCATCACCTCGGCGCGGTAATATTGCGCGCGCGTCGCCTCGTCGGTGAAAGCATCGGCCGAGATCAAGGTGACCTGACCCATCACTTCGGGCGTCGTGCGGCTGGCGAAGGCGGAAAAGCGCAGCGTGACCGGCTGGCCGATCGAGACCTCGTCGATATTGATCGTCGAGATTTTCGCCGCGATCACCAGCGGGCGGTCCTGCGGGATCAGATAGAGCACCGGATCGGCCGGGCGGATCACCGCGCGCGGGGTTGTGACCGACATCGCATAGATGACGCCCGAGACCGGCGCGCGCATCTCGAGCCGCTCGATCTGACCCGAGAGCGCGCGCCGCCGCTCGGCCAGATTGAGCTCCTGATAGCCGATATCGCGCAATTGCGTCTCGGCATCCTCGCGCCGCTGCGAGCTCAGGCGCAGGTTTTCCAGTTCCAGCTCTGAAAGCCGCCCCTCGGCCTGGGCGCGGGTGGCAACCAGTTCGCCCGATTGCCCGGCCAGACTGGCGGCCTCGCGCTCCAGCGCCAGCACCCGCGACGCCTGCGCCAGACCCTTGGCCAACAGGCCGCGCTGATCGGCCAGCTCCTGCGCGATCAGCTCGCTCTGGCGCGTCAGCGCAGCAAGCTGCGCGTCGATCCCGCCGATCTGGGCCGCGGTCTGGGCCCGCCGCTCGTCGATCTGGCCGAGCGATTTCTGCAGGGTCTCGCGGCGCAGGGCGAACAGATCGCGCTGCCCCGCGACGAGCCTTGCGACCTCGGGGTCGCTTGCCGCGGCCAGCAGCTCTTCGGGGAAAGCGATCGTTTCGGCATCGGCCCGCTCGGCCTCGAGACGTCCGCGGCGCGCCTGCAATTCGAAGAACTGGCTTTCGACGATGGCCAGTTCCGAGCGCAGCATTTCGCCATCGAGCCGGAGCAGCGGCGCGCCCGCCGCAACCCGGTCGCCATCATGCACAAGGATCTCGGCCACCACCCCGCCATCGGGATGCTGCACGATCTGCCGGTTCTGATCGACCTCGATCTGACCATGGGCGATCACCGCGCCCGCGATCGAGGTCAGGTTCGCCCAGGCGCCAAAGCCGCCAAGCAGAAGGACCAGCGCGATCACGCCGACCAGAACTGGGCCGCGGGCGGGGATCGGTTTCGGCGACAGGTCGAGCGCAGGCGCAGTTGCGGTGGTGCCGCGGGCCGCGTCGGGCAGGGGCTGCGCGCCAGCGGGGCCTTGTCCCCCCTCGGCCCGGGCCGGAGGCTGCGGCGCGGCCGCGGCGCGGTCCTCGCCAAGCGCCCGGCGGATTGCCGCGGCCGTCCCGTCCTTCGGGGCCTCGCTCATACCACACCTCCGGGGCCGGCGGCCCGCGCAATATCGCCTGCATTCTGGACCATGGCCTTGAGCACCTCATCGCGTGGCCCGAAGGCGCGGCGCACCCCGCCATCGAGCACCATAAGCGTATCGCATTCGGCAATCGCCGCGGGCCGGTGCGCCATGATCAGAACCGAGCCCCCGGCAGCCTTCATCGTCCGGATCGCGGTGTTCAGCGCCACGCTTCCCTCATTGTCGAGGTTGGCGTTCGGCTCGTCCAGCACCAGCAGGACCGGATCATCATAAAGCGCGCGCGCGAGCCCGATCCGCTGGATCTGACCGCCCGACAGGCGCCCGCCCGACTGGCTGACGCGGGTGTCATAGCCATCAGGCAGATCGAGGATCATCTGATGCGCGGCGGCGCGTTTCGCGGCCTCGACCACCTTGGCGGGGTCCGGTTGCGGGATCAGCCGCGCGATATTCTCGGCGATCGTGCCATCAAACAGGGTCACGCGCTGCGGCAGATAGCCGATCAGCCCGCCCAGAACGTCGGGGTCATATTGATCGAGCGTCGCGCCATCCAGCCGGATCGACCCGGCCGAGGGGCGCCAGACGCCGCAAAGCGCCCGCGCCAGCGTCGATTTCCCGGCGCCGGACGGCCCGATGACGCCCATCGCCTGCCCGGGATTGAGTTGAAACCCCACCATCCGCAGCGTCGCAATGGGCTGGCCCGGCGGCGCCACGGTCAGCTGGATCGCCTCGAGCCGCGCGGCCGGACGCGGCAGCGGCGTGCGCGCGCTTTCCGGCGGGACCGAGCTGAGCAGCGTCGAAAGCCGCTCCCAGCCGTCGCGGGCCCGCGCCACGATCGCCCAACCGCCCACCGCCTGTTCGACCGGCGAGAGCGCCCGGCCCATCAGGATCGAGCCCGCTATCATCGCGCCCGGCGTCATCTCGCCCTTGAGCACGACATAGGCGCCAAGCGCCAGCATCGCCGATTGCAGGAACATCCGGAAGGTCTTGGTAAAAGTCGAGAACCCGCCGCCCAGATCCGAGGCCGACAGCGCCGCCCCCATCGCCCGGTCGCGTGCGCTGCGCCAGCGCAGGAAGCTGGCCCCGCGCATGCCAAGCGACTGAATCAGCTCGGCCTCTTCGCGCAGCTGATCCGAGAGCCGCTCCGAAGCGATCTGGGCATTATTGGCCAGCGTCAGCGGTTGCGCGGTCATTTTCTGGTTCAGCAGCGTGATCGCGATCAGCACCGCACCCCCGGCCAGCGACAAAAACCCCATGTAGGGGTGAAAGAGAAAGATCGCCCCGAAGAAGATCGGCGACCACGGCAGATCGAAGATCGCCAGAAACACCGGCGCGCCCAGCAGCTTGTTCACCGCATCAAGATCGCGCAGGCCGGTCGCGGCCACCGGATCGCCGGGCAGCACCGCATTGCGCCGCAACACCGCGCTGAACACCCGCGCCTCAAGCCCGGCCTGAAACCGGGCGCCGACCCGCGCCATCACCCGCGCCCGGGCATAATCCAGCACGCCCATCATCAGGAAGAGGAACACCACCAGCAGGAACAGCGCCGTCAGCGTTTCGACTGCGCGCGCGCCCAGCACCCGGTCATAGACCTGCAACATGAACAAGGGCCCGGTCAGCATCAGCAGGTTCACGAAGGCCGAGAACAGCGCCACCGTCCAGATCAGGCGTCGGCTCTGCGCCCGCGCCGCGCGCAGTTCCGCCAGTCCCTTGGCATTGTCCAGTCGTCTCATTCGCGTTCTGCGCCTCCGGTCGGGTCGTTCGTGCCTCGCTACATGACTTGGTTACATGACAAAGTTAAGAATCCCAGACCGACCTTGCGGAAAACCGCGTTCATCCTGCCACGCAGGCCGATAAAGCCGAAACAGGGGCGGTCGTGACCTTGTAACCCCGTGGTGGCGTTCCTATTCCTTGAGCTGCCCGGCGCGGGAGCTACATCCCCGGGCATGACAGGGATCAGGGATCTGGAAGACCGACCGATGCGACAGGCGCAAAGCAAGATGCGGCCCAAGGGAACAGGGCCTCTGGCCGCAGGGCTGCTGGCCGCGGCGTTGCTGGCGGGCTGCGCGGCGCCCGTGGCCGAGGGGATCAATGACCCGTTCGAGCGGCAAAACCGCAATATCCACAGTTTCAACCGCGCGGTCGATGCGGCGCTGTTCGAGGGGCAACGCGCCGATGGGCCGCTGCCGCGCTATGCCTCCAATCTGGCGGGCAACCTCGGGCTGCCGGGCAAGATCGTCAATTCGATGCTGCAGGGCCGTCCGGAACCCGCGGTGAAGAACCTGTTCCGCTTCGCGATCAACTCGACGCTGGGTGTGGCGGGGATCTTCGATCCGGCGGGCAATGACTTCGCCCTGCCCGAGGTCGATACCGATTTCGGCGAGACGCTCTATGTCTGGGGCTTCGGCGAGGGGCCCTATGTCGAGCTGCCGCTACTGGGTCCCTCGACCGCGCGCGATGCGCTGGGCAAGGTGGTCGATACCGCGCTCGATCCGGTGGGGGCGGCCGTGTCGGGACGCGAGGCCACGGCCGTGGCGGGCTTCCGGGTTGCGGGCCGCGTCGGCGACCGCCTGCGCTATGGCGAGACGATCGATTCTGTCCTGCATCAAAGCGCGGACAGCTACGCCCAATCGCGCCTGATCTATCTGCAAAACCGCCGCCACCATCTGGGCGGAGAGGAGACGACCGATGCCGATGCTTTCGACCCCTATGAGGACCCCTATGCTGAATGATCGCCCCCGGACCGCGCACCGGATCGGCCGGCGTGCCGCGCTTGGCCTTGGCGCTGCCGCGGCGGCCGTGGCGCTGATGCCGGGTGCGGCGCTCGCGCTGACCGATGGTCAGGCCCGCGCGCTGATCGAACGCGCCGTGGCCGATGTGAATGCCGCGATCAGCTCGGGCAAGACCGGCCCCGCGCTCTATGCCGATTTCGAGCGGCTGTTCTCGCGCTATGCCGATGTGCCGGTGATCGCGCGCTCGGCGCTGGGCCCGGCAGCGCGCAGCGCAAGCGCGGCGCAAATGGCGGCCTTTACCACCGCCTTTCAGGGGTATCTGTCGCGCAAATACGGCAAGCGCTTCCGCGAATTCATCGGGGCGCGGTTCGAGGTGACCGGCGCGCGGCCGGTGAAAACCTTCTTCGAGGTGAAATCCACCGCGATCTTCCCGGGTCAGGCGCCCTTCGAGGTGCTCTGGCAGGTCTCGGACAAATCGGGGCGCGATCTGTTCTTCAACCTGATCATCGAGGGGGTGAACATGCTCGCCACCGAGCGCACAGAGATCGGCGCAATGCTCGACCGCCGCCGCGGCGATCTGGACGCGATGATCGCCGATCTGAAAACCGCGGGCTAAGCGCGCAAGGTTTCCACGGGGCGGGGGCGCGGCTGCTGGCAGCCGCGCCCCCGCGTCGTTTGAACCGGCCGGTCAGTAAAGCGAGCGCAGCAGCCCGTCGATCGCGGCGCCAAGGCCGCGCGGCTCGTCCTGCGGTGGCTGCCCCTGATCGGGGCGCACCAGCTGGCCGTTCTCGACCGGCACGCCGCCCTCGGGGATCGGCCCGCCCGCGGTCCAGCTCTCGCCCGGATAGGCATTGCCCGGCTGCGGCTGCGGCTGACCGCGCCAGTCGCTGGGATCGGCCATCGGCAGCGGCGTCGAGGCCTCGGGCGCCTCGACGCGGGCCATCACCTCGTGCCAGATTTCAGCCGGCAGACCGCCGCCGGTGACCCCGGTCAGCGGCCGGTTGTCGTCATAGCCCATCCAGACGCCCGCGACATAATCCGCCGTGAACCCGATGAACCACGCATCGCGCGCGGCTTGCGTCGTGCCGGTCTTGCCCGCGACCTGATGCCCGTCCAGCCGCGCGCGCTGGCCGGTGCCACGCTCGACGCCCTGATGCATCATCCACATCAGCTCTCGCGCGGCTTTCTCGGAAATCACCCGCTCGCCGATACCGCCGCCCTGCCCGAAAAGCGGCTCGGCATCGCCCTTCAGCCGCAGCTCGGTCAGGCCATAGGGTTTCACCGAGGACCCGCCATTCAGGATGCCCGCGAAAGCCCCCGTCATCTCGACCAGCGTCGATTCCGAAACCCCCAGCGCCACCGCCGGGCCCGTCGCCAGCTCCGAGGCGAAGCCGAAATCACTGGCCACCTTGCGCACCGCATCAATCCCCACCGCCTGACTGACCCGCACCGTCGAGGTGTTGATCGATTCCGCCAGCGCCTGCCACAGCGGGATCGGCCCCAGATATTTGTTGGTATAGTTCTTGGGCGACCACGGCCCCGAGCCCTTGACGTTGATCGTCAGCGGCGCGTCCTCGACGATCGTGTCGGGGGTATAGCCCATGTCCAGCGCCGCGGCATAGACGAAGGGCTTGAAGGTCGAGCCGGTCTGCCGTTTCGCCTGCGTCGCGCGGTTGAACGCGCCCGACACCTTGGATTTGCGCCCGCCGACCATCGCCCGCACCGCACCATCCGAGGACATCACCACGATCGCCGCCTCGGCGGCCGAGCCTTCTTTGACCTTGGTTTCAAAGACCGATTTCAGCGCCTCTTCGGCGGCGGTCTGGATCCGCTGGTCCAGCGTGGTCTGGATCACCACATCCTCGGTCGTCTGGGTCGACAGGAAATCGGGGATCGACTCCATCACCCAATCGGCGAAATAGCCGCCCGCGCGAGCCTGCGCGGCCTCCGACAGGGTTGCGGGGTGGGCCCAGGCCTCGTCGCGCTCGGCGTCGGTCAGATAGCCCTGTTCCGCCATTAGCTTGATCACGGTGGCCGCACGATCCTGCGCCAGCTTGAGGTTGTTCGTCGGCGCATAGCGCGAGGGCGCCTTTAATAGCCCCGCCAGCATCGCCGCCTGCGCCGGGGTCGCATTCGCCGCCGACACCCCGAAATAACGCTGCGCCGCCGCCTCGAAGCCGCGTGCGCCTGCACCCAGATAGGCCCGGTTGAGATAGATCGTCAGGATGTCCGCCTTGGAATATTTTGCCTCCATCGCCATCGCATAGGGGATTTCCTTGATCTTGCGCACGACGCCCCCGCCGCGGCAGTCGTCCTCGTAGGCGGCCTCGGTCTTCCATTGCTTGGGGTCATAGGGCACGCCAAGGCACAGAAGCTTCGCCACCTGTTGCGTCAGGGTCGAGCCGCCGTTCCCCTCAAGCGGGCCGCGCCCCTCGGACAGGTTGATCCGGATCGCTGAGGCAATGCCGCGCGGGCTCACGCCGAAATGGCGATAGAAGCGGCGATCCTCGGTCGCCACGATCGCATGGCGCAGATGCGGCGAGACATTCTCCGCGGTGATTTGCCCGCCGAAGGTTTCCCCGCGCCAGGCGAAGACCTTGCCCTCGCGGTCGAGCATGGTGACCGAGCCGCGCGCCCGCCCATCAAGCAGGGCCGAGACCTCGGGCAGGCTGGAATAGAAATAGAAGGTCGCAAGACCCAGAATCAGCGCCAGAACCGCGCCCACACGCCAGCCGATGCCCCAGATGACACGCCAGATCAGCGACAGGACCCACAGGATCGCCCCCAGAACAGGCCCGTGCCGCCGCGGCGGGCGCGCCTTGCGCGCAGGCTTGGGCTTGGCCGGCTTGGCCGGCTTTGCGGCCTTGGGCGCCGCATGTGCTGCCTGAGTATAGCGCTTGTCCGCCACCAGCGGCCCACGCCGCCCGCCCGATCCTGCCATCTGACCGCCTGCTTCGTTGTTTTGGGCAATCTACACCGGCCAATCGGGGTTGTGGAGCGGCAAGACCTCACGATTCGGTTTTTGGAAAGTCTAAATTTTGTGCGTCTCGCCCAAATTGTAGAACATTTAAGCAGATTGCATCCGCAGGCGCCGCCCCGAGACCTGCCCAAAACTTGTGCTGCGCCCGCAGAAAAGGCTTCGTGTCTGCGAAGGTGTCTCCGAGGGGCATCGCGGCTGCTGACATTTAGGAAGGGATGCACAGTGAAACTCATCATTGCAGCAATCAAGCCGTTCAAGCTGGAGGAGGTGCGCGAGGCGCTCACCGCCATCGGCGTGCGCGGCATGATGGTGACTGAAATCAAGGGCTTCGGCGCTCAATCGGGCCACACCGAGATCTATCGCGGTGCCGAATATGCGGTGAATTTCGTGCCGAAGGTGAAGCTCGAGATCGTGGTGAACGACACGCTCGCGGATGAGGTCGTCGATACCATCCTGAAAGCGGCCAAAACCGACAAGATCGGCGACGGCAAGATCTTCGTGCTCGACGTGAACCAGGCGGTTCGCGTGCGCACCGGCGAAACCAACGACGACGCGCTGTAAGACGCGAAGAAGGGGAAGTGGAACCAATGAAAAACCTGCTGAAACTTTCGGCTCTGGCTGCGGCGGCTGCCGCGCTGGCCGCCGTTCCCGCGCTTGCGCAGGACGCACCCGCCGAGGCCGCGGCCGAGATCATGGACAAGGGCGATGTGTCCTGGATGATGACCTCGACCGTGCTTGTTCTGTTCATGACGGTCCCGGGTCTGGCGCTGTTCTACGGTGGCCTCGTGCGCACCAAGAACATGCTTTCGGTGCTGATGCAGACCACCGCGATTGCCGCCATGATGATGGTGATCTGGGTGATCTACGGCTACTCCTTCGCCTTCGGCGGCAGCAGCTCGCCGTTCTGGGGCGGCCTGGGCAAGCTGTTCCTGTCGGGCGTGACGGTCGAGTCGACCTCGGCGACCTTCTCGGATGGCATCGTCATCCCGGAATATCTGTTCATCGCCTTCCAGATGACCTTCGCGGCGATCACGCCTGCGCTGATCATCGGCGCCTTTGCCGAGCGGATCAAATTCTCGGCGGTGCTGCTGTTCTCGGCGCTCTGGGGCACGTTCTGCTACTTCCCGGTTGCCCACATGGTCTGGGACGGCGCAGGCCTGATCTTCAACTGGGGTGCGATCGACTTCGCGGGCGGCACCGTGGTGCATATCAACGCCGGTGTGGCCGCTCTGGTCGGTGCGATCGTCATCGGTCCGCGCATCGGTCTGGGCAAGGACATGATGGCGCCGCATTCGATGACGCTGACGCTGGTCGGCGCGGGCATGCTGTGGGTCGGCTGGTTCGGCTTCAACGTGGGCTCGAACCTCGAAGCGACCGCCGGTGCGACGCTGGCGATGATCAACACCTTCCTCGCCACCGCTGCGGCCGCTCTGGCCTGGGCTGCGGTCGAGGCGATGACCCGCGGCAAGGCCTCGATGCTGGGCGTCGCTTCGGGCATCGTGGCGGGTCTGGTCGCCATCACCCCGGCTTGCGGCACCATCGGCCCGATGGGCGCGCTGGTTCTGGGCGTGATCGCCTCGGTGATCTGCTACTTCTTCGTTGCCGTGGTCAAAACCAAGTTCGGCTATGACGACAGCCTTGATGTCTTCGGCATCCACGGCGTGGGCGGTATCGTCGGCGCGATCGGCGTGGGCTTCCTGTCGGCCCCCTCGATGGGCGGCACGGGCCTGTTCGTCGAATCGGGTTCGGTGATCGAGCAGGTGATGGTGCAGATCAAGGCGGTTGGCGTGACCGTGATCTGGACCGGCGTGATCTCGTTCATCCTGTTCAAGCTGGTCGACATGATCGTGGGTCTGCGCGTCCCGGCCGATGACGAGCGTCAGGGTCTGGACCAGACCTCGCACGGCGAAAGCGCCTATCACTACTGATCCCACGCGGGATCGAAACGGAAAGGCCCGGGGGTTCCCCGGGCCTTTTCGGTTGCTGCGGGACGGGCTCAGTCCATATGGGCGGCCGGTGCGGCGCCGGGCGGTTGCGCTTCGGGCTTGCGCAGCAGAGCCGCCAACGGGATCGCCGCCAGCGTCACCCACATCATCGCCTTGAAATCATCGACATAGGAAATCATCAGCGCCTGCACTGTCACCAGCTGATCGAGCATGGCCCACAGCACGCCCTGACCCTGTTGCGCCAGCCCCGGCCCATTGGCCGCCAGCGCCGCGATCCGCTCGGGCGTCAGGCTTGCGGCCAGTTCGGAATGGTTCACCGCGACATTGTGGGTCAGCAGCACGGTCACCGCCGAAATCCCGATCGACGAGCCGATATTGCGCACCAGACTGAAGAGCGCCGTCGCATCGCCGCGCAACTGCGGGTTGATCGTGGCAAAGGCCACGGTGGACAGCGGCACGAACACGAGCCCCAACCCCAGCCCCTGCACCAGCCCCGACAGCACGATGGGCGTCGCGTTCATCTGCGGCGAGAACCCCGTCATCATCCACAGCGACACCGAGGTCAGCCCAAGCCCCGTCACCACCAGCTTGCGCGGATCGACCAGCCGCACCAGCTTGCCCGCGAGGATCATCGAGGCCATCGTCCCCACGCCCCGCGGCGCCATCACCAGCCCGGTCGTCATCACCGGATAGCCAAAGATCACGCTGAGCATCGGCGGCAAGAGCGCCAGCGAGGCCAGAAGCACGATCCCGACGACGAAGATGAAGACAAGCCCGGTGGCGAAGTTGCGATCCAGAAACATCTTCGGGTCCAGAAACGGATGCTCGACCCCGTTGATCCAGACCACGAAGACCCAGAAGCCGGTCAGCGCCAGCGCCAGCTCGATCCAGATTTCGGTGGCGGCGAACCAGTCTACCTCGGCGCCACGGTCCAGCATCAGTTGCAGCGCGCCGACGCCCAGGCCCAGCATCGCAAATCCGATGAAATCGAAGCGCCGCAGCCGCCGCGCCATGTTCGGCAGATAGGCCATGCAACCCGCCAGCGCGATCGCGCCCAAGGGCACGTTGATATAGAAGACCCAGCGCCAGTTCAGCGTCTCGGTCAGATAGCCGCCGAGGGTCGGCCCGATGATCGGCCCGACCATGATCCCCGCGCCCCACATCGCCATTGCCTGCCCGTGCTTTTCCCGCGGGTTGATATCCAGCAGGAAGGTCTGGCTGAGCGGCACGATCGCCGCGCCGAAGACCCCCTGCGCCATGCGGAAGAGCACCATCGTCTCGAGGCTCCAGGCGATCCCGCAGAGCATCGAGGTCAGCACGAAGCCCGCGACCGAGGTGACGAAGACCTCCTTGCGGCCATAGCGCTCCGACAGCCAGCCCGACAGCGGCGTGACGATGGCCGCGGCCACGATATAGGAGGTCAGCACCCAGTTGATCGTATCGGAACTGGCGCCAAGGTCGGCCCGCATCGAGGGCAGCGCGACATTGGCAATCGTCGTATCCAGCACCTGCATGATCGTCGCCAGCATCAGCGACAGCGTGATCAGCCCGTGATGCCTGATCTCACCCGGGGGCGTCGGTTGCGCGGCGGCCATGGCTTACTGCCCCGAGATCGTGCCGGCATGGGCCATCAGCGCATCGAGCCGGGTTTCAGCATGGGTATCCACGGTCACATGCGCCGACAGGCCGACCCGCAGCCCCTCGGGCGGGGCCTCGCCCAGCAGCCGCAGCCGCACCGGCACGCGCTGGGTGACCTTGACCCAGTTGCCGGTCGCATTCTGCGCCGGGATCAGGCTGAATTCGGCGCCCGTGCCCGCCCCCACGGTTTCGATCACCGCGGTGAACTCCTCGCCGGGGAAGGTGTCGAAGGTGACCTCGGCGGTCTGGCCGGGGCGGATGTTGGTCAGCTGCGTTTCCTTGAAATTCGCCTCGATCCACAGATCGCCGGTCTCGACGAGGGTGAAGAGCGGGCTGCCCGCAGAGACAAACTGACCGGGCTTGAACGAGGCCGCCTTATAGAGAATGCCATCGGTGGGCGCCGTGACGGTCGTCAGGCTCAGGTCATAGGCGGCCTGATCGCGCGCCACCTGCGCGGCCTGCACACTGGGATGCTGATCGGTCTCGATGCCGGGATCGCCACCCAAGGCGGCCAGCGCGGCCTGAACGCTCTGACGGGCGGCGGCCAGCGTCTCGGTTGCGGCGCTTGCCGCATGGCGCGCGGCATCCAGCGCCGAACCCGTGCCCGCGCCGCGGCCGGTGATCTCTTCCTGGCGCTTGAGCTCGGCGGCGAGGTAATCGGCATTGTCCCGCGCGACCTGTTCCTGCGCCACGGCCAGCCGATAGGCGGCGCGCAGCTGCTCGACGCCCAGCCGCGCCTGCGCCAGCGCCGCATCGGCCTGTGCCAGCGCCAGCTGATAGGGCTGCGGATCGACGGTAAAGAGCGGATCGCCCGCCGTCACCGCGGTGCTGTCCTGCACGAAGGATTGCGTGACGCGCCCTGACAGGTCGGAGGCGACCGAGATCCGCGCGATCTGCACGGCGGCATTTTCGGTCGTCTCATAGCGCCCGGCGCCGAGCCACAGATAGCCCCCGCCCGCGATCAGCACCGCGGGCAGCGCGGCCATCAGCCATGTCTTGGGTTTCTTGCGCGGGGGTTCGGATTGGGCGGACATATCAGGCCTCGTTGGCAGAAGAGGGGGCGGACAGGTTGGCGATGACCTGCCGCAGCAGGTCCAGAAGCTGCTCATGCGCGCCCGGGTCCATGCCCGTGAAGGCGCGCGTATAGATGTCGTCGGCGATGCTCTTGGCATGGGCGACGGCGGCGATGGTCTTCGCGGTGACCTCGACGATGCGGATGCGGCGGTCGTTCGAATCGGGGCTGCGGGTGACCCAGCCCGCCTCCTGCATCCGGTCGACGAGGCGCGAGACGGAAATCGGCTCGATTTCCAGCAGATCGGCCAGCCGCGCCTGAGGCATCGCCCCGTTGCGCATCAGATGCACCAGCAGCCGCCATTGCGCGCTGGTCAGGCCCAGCTCGGCCGCGCGGGCCTCGAACTGACGCCGGATCGCCCGCGTCGCGTCATTGAGCAGGAAGCCGAGGCTTTCCCTGGGGATTTCGCATTGCGTCATCGAACCTGTCCCGGATGAGATAAGCAGAGATATTATAAGCCTGCTTATAAAATCAAGGCAGATCACGAAAAAGGTGAACGCGGCGGTTCATCACCGCCGCGTTCCCAAGGTGTTCAACGATTTAGGGGTCAGACGCCCGCGTCGACAATCGCCCGTGCCAGCAGCGGCACGGTCTTGGTGTTCAGCCCGGCGATGTTCAGCCGGGAATCGCCCACCATATAGATCGCATTGTCGACCCGCATTTTCTCGACCGCCTCGGGGCTGGCGCCCAGCCGCGAGAACATGCCGCGGTGCTGGGCGATGAAGTCGAAGCGGTCGGAATTCGTCAACTGGCGCAGCTCGCCCGCCAGCTGTTCGCGCAGGCCCAGCATGCCGCCGCGGACCTCTTCCAGCTCGGCCATCCATTCGGCGCGCAGCGCGGGATCGGTCAGCACCATGGTCACCAGACGTGCGCCGTGATCGGGGGCGAAGGAATAGGTCTGACGGTTGAGGAAGGCCAGATTGCCCTGCGTCACCTCGCGGTTCGCCGCATCGCCCAGCACCAAGAGGCATCCGGTGCGCTCGCGGTAGATGCCGAAATTCTTCGAGCAGCTGGCGGCGATCATCACCTCGGGCAGGCGGCTTGCGATCAGCCGGGTGCCGGCGGCATCCTCTTCCAGCCCGTCGCCGAAGCCCTGATAGGCAAGATCGATCATCGGGATCGCGCCCTTGGCCTCGAGCAGATCGGCAACCACGCCCCATTGCTCCAGCGTCAGATTGGCGCCGGTCGGGTTGTGGCAGCAGCCGTGCAGCAAAACGACATCGCCCGCCTTGATCCCGGCCAGATCGGCCATCATCGCCTCGAAATCGACCGCGCGGGTGGCGCTGTCGAAATAGCGGTAGGGCTTCCACGCCTGACCCATGAAATTCAGGATCGACAGGTGGTTCGGCCAGGTCGGATCGGACACCCAGATCGTGGTCTCGGGGTTCGCCATCCGCGCCAGTTCAAACGCCATCCGGCAGGCGCCGGTGCCGCCCACGGTCTGCAGCGCGGCGGTGCGCTCGGCCGGATAGCCCGCGCCCAGCACCAGCTCGGCCATCGCCGCATGGAAGGCCGCCTCGCCCGCCAACGCGGTATAGGTCTTGGTGGTCTCGGCCTCCCACAGCTGCCGCTCGGCCGATTTGATCGCGCGCATCACCGGCGTCAGGCCGGTCGCATCCTTGTAGACGCCGACGCCAAGGTCGATCTTCTCGGGCCGCGGATCGGCGCGGAATTGACCCATCAGGGCCAGGATCTTGTCCGGCGCGGGGGCTTTGAGCGTGTTGAACATCAGGCTTCTCCGGTTGCGACGCGAAGGTCGTTGAACATGCCCCATTCGGCCCATGCGCCATCATAAACGGCGTGGTTGCGATGGCCGATGAGCTCAAGCGCGAGGGCGAGCATCGCGGCGGACACGCCCGAGCCGCAGGTGCAGATCGCGGGCTTGGTCAGATCGACACCCGCCGCCTCGAACAAGGCGCGCAGCGCCTCGGGGGATTTCATCGTGCCCTCGGCGGTCACAAGCTCCGTCCACGGCAGGTTCCGGGCGCCGGGGATATGACCCTGACGCAGGCCGGGACGCGGTTCGGGCTCGGCGCCGATGAAGCGGCCATGCGGGCGCGCGTCGATGATCTCGTGATCGCCCAGTTTGCTGGCATGCGCGACCTGAGTCACATCCTTGATCAGGTTCGCCTGACGCTGCACGGTGATATGGCGGTCGCGCATGATCGGCGGCAGGTCCTCGGTCGGGCGGCCCTCGGCCATCCATTTCGGCAGGCCGCCATCCAGCACCGCGATATCCATCTTGCCCATCAGCCGGAAGGTCCACCACACCCGCGGCGCCGAGAACACCCCGGCCTGATCATAGACCACGACCTGATGGCCATCGCCCACGCCCATCGCGCGCATCCGGCTGATGAACTTTTCCACCGGCGGCGCCATATGCGGCAGCGCCGAGCGGGTATCGGCGATCTCGTCGATATCGAAGAACCGCGCGCCGGGGATATGGGCCGCGTCATAGCCCGCGCGGCCGTCGCGGTTCATCGTCGGCAGGAACCACGACCCGTCGAGGATCCGCAAATCGGGATCGTTCAGATGGGCTGCCAGCCACTCGGTTGAAACCAGCGTTTTCGGATCGTCCATGGCCATCGCGCGCCCTCCGTTCAGTCCGTTGTCCTTAGACTCAAGGGCGCGCGTGGCGCAAGGGTCAACCCCTGACGGGGCCTGCGCTCAGTGGTTTTGTTTCAACAGGCGGCTCTTCTGGCGGTTCCAGTCGCGCTTGGCCTCGGTCTCGCGCTTGTCGGCCAGCTTCTTGCCCTTGGCGATCCCGAGCTTAAGCTTCACCCGGCCCTTGTCGTTGAAATACATCGAGAGCGGCACCAGCGTCATCCCCTCGCGCCCGACCGCGGTCCAAAGGCGACTCAGCTCTTTCTTCGAGACCAGCAGCTTGCGGTGCCGCCGTTCTTCATGGCCGAAGACGCCCGCCTGTTTATAGGCCGCAATATAGCTGTTGATCAGCCACAGCTCGCCATTCTCGACGCTGGCATAGCTTTCCGCGATATTCGACTGCCCGGTGCGCAGGCTTTTCACCTCGGAGCCGAGCAGCATGATCCCCGCCTCGAGGTCGTCCTCGATGGCATAGTGATAGCGCGCCTGCCGGTTCTCGGCGATCAGCTTGGAATTGGGATCGGATTTCTTCATCATGATCGCCCCGAGATAGGCGTGCCCGGCCCCGCTGTCCAGTCTTCGTGGCACAGGGCCGGGCCCGGGCAGGCCCGGATCAGCCGATGCGCAGCCCGGCGCTCAGTCCTCCAGCATCAGCGCCTCGGCGACGATCCCGCCCAAGAGCTCCTCGACCTGATCCATCTCGCCCGCGGGATAATCGCGGAAGCCCACGGTGATCACGCCGGGCCGCTCGGGCGTCTCATAGACGAAGATCGTATAGGGGCAATATTGCACATTGGCCGGATTGGCCTCCATCACCGCGCGCGAGACCGTGGCCGAGCAGAAGGAATAGATATCGGCCTGGGAGAAGATCACCTTGTCCGAGCCGACATCGGCGCGGGTGCGTTCGAGCATCTCGCCGGTGTGGCTGACATGATCGACCACGAGCCCCGCGCCGACGATCGCATTTTCGAGCGCGAAGGTGACATTGCCGAACTCGTCCTCGATCTCCCAGGCATGGGCCTCCTGGGCCAGAACCGGGGTGCTGAAAAGGCTGGCCGCGGTTGCGGCGGCGATGATGAAACGCTGCATGATATCCTCTGATCTCCCTGCCCCGTGGGGCCCTGATCCAATCTGCGGGCATTCCGGGCCTGAGGGAAGGGGTAACAATGCCGCGATGGCGGTAACGAAGCGCCGCGCGCGGGCGTATTCCTTCTATCATGCCCGCATCGGGTCCCGAACAGGAGGAAGCCATGTCCCATCCGTCCACCCCCACCCGCCGGTCCGGTTCCCGTCCCCTCGGCTGGGCCGATGTGACCCCGCGCGCGGCGGCGCTGAACCGGCGCGAGCTGATTGCCGGGGCCGCAGCGCTGGCGGCGATGGGGGCTGCGCCCGCGACGGCCAAGATCGCGGCGCAGCCCTCGGCCTTCTCGACCGATGTCCCGCCCAACACGTTCGAAGAGATCACCTCTTATAACAACTTCTATGAATTCGGCTGGGACAAGTCCGACCCCGCCCGCCACGCGCATCAGCTGACCACCGACCCTTGGGCGATCGAGATCGGCGGCATGGTCGAGCGCCCCGGCAGCTATGATCTGGCCGATATCCTCGCCACCGCGCCGCTCGAGGAACGCATCTATCGCTTCCGCTGCGTCGAGGCCTGGTCGATGGTGATCCCCTGGATCGGCTTCCCGCTGGCCGCGCTGATCGAGCGGGTGGGCGCGCAGCCCGGTGCGAAATATGTGGCCTTCACCACGCTCCTGCGCCCCGAGGAGATGCCCGGCCAACGCGCGGGCGGTATCGACTGGCCCTATGTCGAGGGGCTCAGGCTGGATGAGGCGATGAACCCGCTGACGATTCTGGCCTCGGGTCTTTATGGCGAAGAGATGCCGAAACAGAACGGCGCGCCGATCCGTCTGGTGGTGCCGTGGAAATACGGGTTCAAGTCGATCAAGTCGGTGGTCAAGATCACCCTGACCGACAAAGAGCCGCCGACCACATGGAAAAGCCTGCAGCCGCGGGAATACGGCTTCTATGCCAATGTGAACCCCGAGGTGGATCATCCGCGCTGGTCGCAGGCCACCGAGCGCAAGATCGGCGGCGGGCTCTTTGCCGCGCGCGAACCCACGCTGATGTTCAACGGCTATGCCGAGCAGGTGGCCGGTCTTTATGCCGGTATGGATCTGCGGGCGAACTACTGATGATCGAGGCGCTGAATAGTGCGGCCCGCCGGGTGCCGGGCTGGGCGGTCTATGCGCTCGGCCTGGTACCGCTGGCCTGGATCGTCTGGCTGGTGCTCAATGGCGGGATCGGCGTCGATCCGGTGAAGGCGATCGAGCATCGGCTGGGCAAGGTCGCGCTGTGGTTCCTGGTCGGGGGCTTGGCGATCACGCCCGCGCGCCGGGGGCTGGGGCTCAACCTGCTCCGGTTCCGCCGGGCGGTAGGGCTTCTGGCCTTCCTCTATGTAGCGCTGCATCTGGTCGCGTGGTTCTGGCTTGATATGGCGCTGCTCTGGGCGCAGGCGGCGGGCGACCTGATCAAGCGGCCCTATCTGCTGATGGGGATCACCGCCTTCCTTCTGATGATCCCGCTGGCGCTGACCTCGAACGATGCGTCGATCCGGCGGCTGCGTGCGAGCTGGCGGCGGCTGCACTGGCTCGTCTATCCGGCGGTGGCGCTCGGGGGGCTGCACTATCTGTGGCAGATGAAGGTGATCACCGCCGAGGGCTGGATCTGGGCCGCTGTGATCGCGGGGCTTCTCGTGATGCGGTTGCCGGGGGTGAATCGGGGGGTGACTCGGCGGGTGAATCGCCCCCGAACCGGCTGACGCAAGGGGAGGGCAGTGATTTCGTTTCGTTTGATCGGGTGATTTGCGACAGATTCTTTCCCGACCCCCGAAGGGCCCGATCTGCCCCTCCGGTCGTGCGAAATGCCCCGCACGAAAATTTCCAAGGAAAAAAAGGGCTCTGAGCCGGGTCGGCGAAAAAAGTGCGATCTTTTTCAAAAAACCCTCTTGCGGTCCCCAGCGCTGATCCGTAAACACCCCCTCACCGAAGCGGAACACACCGCGACGGGACGCGGAAGGAAGCGCAAGCGACTGAAAGCAAACAAAAAAAACTGGAGAGAAGGTTGGCTAGCGGCGCCACGAAGTGAGGCGCACCTGGTTGATTTTGTTTCGGCGCTCTTTGACATTGATAGATATCTGAAGAGATATGCGGGCGGTTTGGTCGATACGACGCGGACCGAGAGCATATCGGCACTCTAGCTCCGGCGATGATGAGTGTTGTCAGCTTCACTGTTTGGCGGCTCTGGTTTCCAGAGACGACAAGCAGATGTGACGATCCGGCCTTTCGGGGTTGGATCAGAT
>JACXUS010000407.1 GCA_014763785.1 Sphingomonadales bacterium
GAAAAGTCCCGATTTCCCCCCGCCCGCCCCCGATGCCGGCTGGGCGTTACACGCCCTCGCGCTCGAGGCCGCCCAGATCGTGCCACCTGATACGAGCCGCCTGCGCCAGCGCGCGGGCGTGGTGACGGCCGAGGGCGCCTATTGCTGGGAAGGCGCGCTCTGGCGCTATGGCCGGCCGCTGACCCTGCCGCCCGAACCCGCCGAAGCGGCGCAGGATCTGGCGGGCACGTGGCTCTGGGGCGGGGTGCTCTTCGACCATTTCGGGCATTTCCTGATCGAGAGCACCGCGCGGCTCTGGGGCACGCAAGAGGGGCAGCACGGCCCGATCGCGGGCGTCTGCTTCATCCCCAAGCGCCCGCGCCGCAAGGGGGGGCTGCGCGGCTGGCAACAGGGGTTTCTCGATCTTTTCGGGATCGCGGCGCCTGCCCGCATCCTGACCGCGCGCACCCGGGTCGAGCGGCTGATCGTGCCGGGTCAGGGGCTCGGACTTGGCGGGCTGGTTGGCGGCAGCACGGCGATGCGCGCCGCGGTTCACGCGCGCTTCGCCGCCGATGTGGTGCCCGAGGGGCCCGAGCGCCTCTATATCTCGCGCTCGGGGCTGACCGACGATGTCGGCATCATCATCGGCGAGACGCAGATCGAGGCCGAGCTGGCCGCCGCGGGCTATGAGATCTTCCATCCGCAGGATCATGACCTGCGCACCCAGATCGCCCGCTACAAGGCCGCGCGGCAGATCATCTTCGCCGATGGCTCGGCCGGGCATCTGCTGGCCTATGTCGCGCGGGCCGATCAGCAGATCGCCTGCCTGCCGCGGCGCAGCTTCTGGTGGGATGGGCCGGTCGATCAGATCGCGGGCTTTGCAGGGCGCGCGCCGCTGGTGGCCGATACGATAGCCAGCGAATGGCAGCCGCCCGAGGGGTCAGAGGCGCCGCGGGGAACCTCTTTCGTGGCGCATGATCTGGTGCGGCTCGGGCAGCTGTTGCGCGCCGAGGGCTTCGTGCCGCCCGGCCCCGACTGGGCGCCGCTTGCGCCCGAAACGCGGGCGGCGGCGCTTGCCCCGCTGACCGGCTGGCCCGAGACCCATCCCGAACTGATCCGCGACATGGCGCAATAGCGCCCCGTCGGGCAGGGGGCGCGGCCCCCCGCCTCCCGGTTCCACCGTTTCGCGTCCTGCGCACCCCTTGCCCTGCGCCCCCGTTGCCCACAGAGTGAAGCGATTGGCGCCGCACCCGGCGCATCCACCCTTTGCCGCGGCCCCAGCCGCGTGAACCGGACCGCTTATGAACGACACCACGAAGTCCGCCTCGCTCTCGCAAAACCCCCACGCGCTGCGCGAAAGCCGCGAGAAGAACCTCGAGGTCGCGATCGGCCGTCAGGTCCGCGAGCTGCGCAAGCGCCAGCGGATGACCGGCAGCGATCTGGCGGCGCAGACGGGTCTGTCGGTCGGCATGCTCTCGAAGATCGAGAACGGCGTGATCTCGCCCTCGCTCAACACGCTGCAGGTGCTGGCCCATGCGCTGCGGGTGCCGCTGATCCAGCTCTTTTCCGGGTTTGAGGAGGTGCGCGGCGCCATGCATGTCAAGGCGGGCGAAGGCGTCGAGATCGAGCGCGCCGGCACCCGCGCGGGGCATCAATATCACCTGCTCGGCCATATCGGCTCGAACAATTCGGGCGTGGTGGTCGAGCCCTATCTGATCGTGCTGACGACGCAAAGCGACCGTTTCCCGACCTTTCAGCACGAGGGCATCGAGATGCTCTATATGCTCGAGGGGCGCGTCGATTATCGCCACGGCGATCAGATCTATCGGCTGGAGCCGGGCGATACGCTGCTGTTTGACAGCGACGCGCCGCATGGCCCCGAAGAGCTGCGCGAGCTGCCCGCGCGGTATCTGTCGATCATATGTTACCCGCAGGCGACCTAACCGCGGCCCCCGCGGGCGATTCCCCGGGCGCAAAACCGCCCCGCCCGTTTTCG
>JACXUS010000111.1 GCA_014763785.1 Sphingomonadales bacterium
GACCTGGCCCGCCTCAGCCCTTGTCGCGGTGCTTCTTTTTCTTCTTCTTGCCAGCCTCGGCAGTGGCGAAGCCCAGCTCGCCGCCTCCCGCGCCAATCAGCTGCGCGAGCTCCCCCGGCTCGTGGCGGGCGAGCGCCGCCAGCCACTCCGAGCCCGCCTCGAAGGCCGCCATCAGATCGGCCGCGCGCGGATCGCCCGTGGCCTCGAGCGCCTGCAGACGGTCGATCACCGGGGCGATGTCGCGGCGCTGGCGTTCGGCGATCAGCTGACGCGCCAGCGCCCAGGGGTCGGCGGGCGCCAGAAACAGCTCGCGCCGGCTGCCGAAGGCGCGGGTCACCTCGATCAGGCCCCAGCCGCGCAGCTCCTTGAGCGCGGTCGAGACGTTGGAGCGCGAGATCCCGAGGCGCGTCACCAGATCCTCGGCCGAGGGCGCCTCGGCCGCGCGCCAGATCGCCCCCAGACAGAGGCCCGCGGGGCGCGAGAGGCCGAAGCGCGGGGCGATCTCGGCGAACAGGCGGGGCAGATCGGCGGCGCTCATCTGGGGCTCCTTGGGCTCGGGCGGGTCTTCGGGGCGAAACGGGGTACTCGGAACAGATCGGGGGCAGGCGGGCCCGCGTGGCCCCCCTTCTAGCAAAGCGGCGCGGCGCTGTCGCCCGCCGCGGGGGGGGCTGCGAAAGAATAGCGCAGCTGTTGGCGGAACGGCTGCCCGGGGGACAGGGTGATCGGTGGGAAATCGTCATGCGCGGGGGCATCGGGCCAGGCCTGCGGTTCCAGCGCCACCCCGGCATGGGCGCCATAGGGCGTGCCCATCAGCCCGGGCAGGGGCGCGGTATCGAGCCCGCGCCCGTCATAGACCTGTAGCCCCGGCGCGTCGGTCTCGATCGTCAGGCAGGGCCCGCGGTCGGACCAGAGCCGCGCGACCGGGCGCAGGCCCGCACCCTCGAGGCAATAGTTGTGATCGAGCAGCGGCAGATCGCCCAGACGGCGCGGCGCGCGCAGATCGCGGGCGTCACCCGTCAGATCGGCGGGCGCCCGCGGCAGGCACTGCGCATCGGTGGGCAGATAGCGGCGGGCCGCCACCTGCAACCTGTGCGCGGCGGTCTGGGCGCGGCCGTCGAGGCACCAATAGGGGTGATGGGCGGGGTTCATCAGCGTGCTCGCATCGGTCTCGGCGCTGAGCGTCAGGGCAAGCGTCGCGGGCGCCTCGATCGCATAGCGCGCGCGGATCACCCGGTTTCCCGGAAAGCCGTCGCAGCCCGCGGGCAGGGCGCAGGCCAGCGTGACCGCATCGCTGCGCGCCTCTTCGATCTGCCAGAGCCGCCCCGATATCCCCGCCGTGCCCGAATGCAGCAGGTTGGCGCCGTCATTCGGGGGAAAGCGGCAGAGCTGCCCGCCGATCAGCGCCGCCGCCCCGCCGATCCGGTTCGCCACTGGCCCGACCACCGCCCCGCACCAGAGCAGCGGCCCCAGATAGGCCTCAAGCCGGTCCGAGCCGAGGATCAGCGGCCATGGCGTGCCCGCGATCCGCAGGTCCTGCAGCGTGGCGCCGAGCGTCAGCACGCGGGCAATCAGCTCGCCCGCGCGCAATGTGATGACCTGCACCGCTTGCCCGTCGGGCAGGGTGCCGAATGTGTCGATCCGCGTCATCATCCCCCTCCGTCGCGGGCGACAATGCCGGGGCGCGCCGCCGGGGGCAAGGCCCCCCTTGGTCTTACGGGGCGCCGAGGCAACCGGTCAGCCGCTCCGCCAGACCCTGCATCAGCCCCTCATAAAGATCGGGCCCATAGCTCAGGCTGCTGCCCGAAGGATCGAGCGCGTCACCCACCCGCACCGCGGTCCCCTCGACCAGAATAGCGACGCGCTTGGGGTCGTGCTGCGCCTCGGGGAAGACGCAGACCACGCCCTTGGCGGCCAGATCGGCGCGCAGCTCGGCCAGATGGCCCGCGCCCGGCTCGGCCGCATCGCCAAGCGCGATCGCCCCCGCGACGGTCAAGCCGTAATGCTGCGCCAGATAGCCATAGGCATCGTGGAAGACCACGAAGGGCCGGTCCGCAACCGGCGCGAGTTCGGCCTGCAACCGGGCATCGAGCGCGGCGATGCGGGCGCGGGCGGCCTCGGCATTGGCGGTATAGGTCGCGGCATTTTCGGGGTCGGCGGCGGCGAGGTGCCCGGCAATCACCCCGAGCCATGTGCCGGCATTGCCCGGATCGAGCCAGGCATGGGGATCGAGCCCGGTGTGAACATGGTCATGTTCGCCCTCGGCAGCGTGGTCATGTTCGCCCTCGGCGGCGTGGTCGTGTTCGCCTTCCGCGGCGTGGTCGTGATCATGCGCGGCCTCGGCGGCGTGATCGTGTTCGCCCTCGGCCGCGTGATCGTGCTCGCCTTCCGCGGCGTGGTCGTGATCGTGGTCATCCTCGGCGGCGTGGTCGTGTTCGCCCTCGGCATGGTCATCATGCGCCGCGCCGGAATGGACCGCGCCGCCGAAATCGCGCTGCAGCGTGCCGGGGGCCTCGATCAGCTCGACCGAGGTGCCGTTCAGCGCCACACCCTCGATCGCGCGGGCAAGCCAGGGCGTCATCCCCGGCCCCACCCAGAACACCAGATCGGCGTCCTGCAGGGCGCGCGCCTGGCTCGGCTTCATCTGATAGTTATGCGCATTGCCGCCCTGTTCGAGCAGGATCGCCGGCGCGCCCAGATCGCCCATCACCTGCGCCACCAGCGATTGCACCGCCGGAATATCGGTCATCACGCGCGGCACCTCGGCCAGGGCGAGGCCGGGCGCGAGCGCGGGCAGAAGGCCAAGGGGCAGGGCAAGCAGGGGGGATCGCATCGTCATCTCCTGAGGTGGGCCGGGGCAGGGGCGGCGCCGCGCACCCGGGCTTGTGGATCGGGCTGCGACTATTTATGTTATAGCGTAACGCGTCAAGGCGATTGATATAGTATAACATGTCGGCCGATCCGAAAATCCCCCCCGAAGGCGGCCCCGCCTTTGCCGATCATGACCATGCGCAATGCGCGGGCAATACGCTGGCGCGCGCCGAGGCCGAGGCCGCGCGGCTCGGCGCCCGGCTGACCCCGGTGCGCAAGCGCACGCTGGAAATCCTGCTCGAGGCGCATCGCGCGATGGGCGCCTATGAGGTGCTCGACCGGCTCGCGGCCGAGGGCTTCGGTCATCAACCCCCGGTCGCCTATCGGGCGCTGGAATTCCTTGTGGAACATGGGCTTGCGCATCGGGTGCGGCGGCTCAACGCCTTTGCCGCCTGCATGCATCCGGGCGAGGATCACGCGCCGGTCTTCCTGATCTGCCGGGTCTGCGATGCGGTGGCCGAGGCCGATGCCGCCCCGGTGCGCGGCGCGCTGGATCAGGTCGCCGCAGGGCATGGCTTCGCCGTCGAGCGCGCCAATCTCGAGGCTCTGGGCCTGTGCCCCGCCTGCGCCGCGAGGGGCGAATGACCGCCCTGATCGCCACCGAAGGCCTGAGCGTCAGCCATGGCGGCGCGGCGGTGCTTGACCGGGTGCATTTCACCATCGCCCCGGGCGAGATCGTCACCGTGGTCGGCCCGAACGGCTCGGGCAAGACGACGCTGATCCGCGCGCTGATCGGGCTTGAGCGCGCCGCGACCGGCCGGGTGATCCGCGCGCCGGGGCTCAGGATCGGCTATGTCCCGCAGAGGCTGCAGATCGACGCGACCCTGCCGATGTCGGTGCGCCGCTTCCTGTCGCTGCCGCGCCGGGTCAGCGATGCTGAGGCCGCGGCGGCGCTGGCACGCACCGGCGTTGCGGGGCTGGGCCCGCGGCCGCTGGCGGGGCTCTCGGGCGGGCAGTTCCAGCGGGTGATGCTGGCGCGCGCGCTGTTGTCGGACCCGCAGATCCTGATCCTTGACGAGCCGACGCAAGGCCTGGATCAGCCCGGCACCGCGGCCTTCTACAAGCTGATCGAAGAGGTCCGGCGCGAGACTGGCGCCGCGGTGCTGATGGTCAGCCATGATCTGCATGTGGTGATGTCGGCCTCCGACCGGGTGATCTGCCTCAACGGTCATATCTGCTGCGAGGGCACGCCGCGGGTGGTCTCGGCCGCGCCGGAATATCGCGCGCTCTTCGGGCTTGGCACCGGCGGGGCCTTCGCGCTCTATCGCCATGAACACGACCACGACCACGAGCAAGACGCGGGCCATGGGCATGACCCGGCGCATCCGCATCACGCCCATGCCCATGCCCATGCCCATGTTCACGGACCCGGCTGCAGCCATGACCCTGCTTGACGATTTCCTGATCCGCGCCGCGCTGGGCGGTATCGGCCTGACGCTGGCCACCGGGCCGCTGGGCGCCTTCGTCGTCTGGCGGCGGATGGCCTATTTCGGCGATGCGACGGCGCATGCGGCGATCCTTGGCGTGGCGCTGAGCTTCGCGATCGGGATGCCGATCTATGCCGGCACGCTGGTCGTGGCGCTGGCGATGGCGGTGACGGTGGCAAGCCTTGCCGGGCGCGGCCATGCCTCGGACACGCTGCTGGGCGTGATCGCGCATTCGGCGCTGGCGCTGGGGCTGGTCGCGGCCTCGTTCCTCAGCGGGCTGCGGGTCGATCTGACGGCCTTCCTGTTTGGCGATCTCTTGGCGGTGAGCCGCTCGGATCTGGGCGTGATCTGGGTCGGATCGACCCTTGTCGCGGCGCTTCTGGCGTGGCGCTGGCAGGGGCTTCTGACCGCGACGGTGAATGAGGAACTGGCGCAGGCCTCGGGCATCGACCCGCGCCGCGAGCGTCTGGCGCTGACCGTGGCGCTGGCGCTGACCGTGGCGGTGGCGATCAAGATCGTGGGGGCGCTGCTGATCGCGGCACTGTTGATTGTGCCTGCCGCCGCCGCGCGGCAGATCGCGCGCAGCCCCGAGGGGATGGCGCTCGCCGCCAGCGGGATTGGCGCGGTGGCGGTTCTGAGCGGGCTCTGGGCCTCGCTCACCACCGACACGCCCGCGGGTCCCTCGATCGTCGTGGCCGCCGCGGTGATCTTCCTGTTCAGCCTGGCTCTGCGCCGCCGATAGGCGCCGTCCCGAAGCCGCCGCCCGTTCCCCAACCCGTCCCGCACGCGCCGCGGCGAGCCCTTCCGGGGCCGCGGCCGGCGCGCTGTTGGCCGCTGCGGGGCAGGCGCGCGCGCCCGACCGACCGGGTCCATCCCGCGCGACTCACTCACCCGCCAAGGTGCCGGAAATGCGCGATTTTTGCCCGCGAATCGGCTGCATTGCAGAATTGCGACGCGGGCCGCGTCGCTTCGATTATACCCGCCCCCGCGGGCGCGATTGAAACCCGGCGGACCCTTGCTAAACTGCAACACTATGCTGCGCTGCTGCGTGACTGCGCGTCTTTACCCCTTTGCATTTACCCCCTGTTATGCGACTGTCGCCCCGATGCTGCCAGAGTGGCGGCTCTCTACAGTAATGACGGAGTTACTCATGAAAAAGATCGCTACCATCGCTCTGGCCCTCGGCCTCTCGGCTTCGACCGCTTTCGCTGGCGGCTACGTTGCCCCGGTCGTCGAAGCTGAACCGGTTGTTGTCGAAGGCTCGTCCTCGTCGAACGCCGCTTGGTTGATCCCCGTGCTGCTGGTTGCCGGCATCGCGCTGGTCGCCAACGACTGATTTCGGCCCAGGCTGACACAAGAGCCGGAAAGCCCCTGCGGCTTTCCGGTTTTTTCATGTCCGGTCAAAGGCTTGCGGCGGATGTGCCGCGCGGCCTGCACCGGCTGTCATGCAAAAGGCCGCGTCCCCGGGGGGCGCGGCCTTTGCGCAAAGCGGCGCGCGCTCAGTCGCGCAGCACCTGCAGGATCAGCGTGCCAAGCCCCGGCCCGGCCCATTGCTGGGACGCAAGGATCCGCCCGCCATCCGCCACCAGATAGAGGTTGTCGATCTTGGCGCCCGAGCCCTCGCAATGCTCGGTGACCTGACGCGCCTGCAGGCCGCCCTGATCGACCACCGCGCCGGGCGTGACCGTGCAGCGCATCGGCAAGGGGCGCTCGGTGCCCGCGCCGTCCAGATAGCGCTGCACCCGCGGCGCCTCGCCCGCCTGCGCCGCGCGGATCAGCCGCCCGACCTCTTCGGTGTCCGAGGACATCAGATCGCGGCCAAAGCCCCGCGTCGCGGCCAGAAGCCCGCCGCGCAGCACCACGCCGCACTGATCGGGGGTCTGATAGCTGCGCATCGCGCCATTCTCGCCGACCATGCCCAGCACGAATTGCGCCTGCGGGGCGGCCTGAAACGCGCCCAGCATCACCGGCCCCTTGACCGACGCGAGCGCCGCCTGCGCCAGCGCGCCGGGGTCCGGGGCCGGGGCCGCCGCGGCCTTGCGCCCGGGCATCAGCGCCGAGACGCCGCCCTTGACCAGCCCGCCCGCCGAGGGGCCGCTTTCGCCCACACCCGCGGAATCGCGCGCGCAGGCCGCCAGCGCCAGCATCAGCACCAAGGCCGCGCCGCTGCGCCGTCCCCCTTTCGGAAGGATCATCGCCAGAATCTCCCCCAATCCTCGTAGAGCGCGCCCATATGCGTGTCGCGCACCGTCTCATAGAGACGGCCCTCGACGTTGACGCGCGCCCCGCCATCGCCCAGATGCGGGCGCAGGACCGGGTTGAAGGTCGCCTGCGTCGGCTTGCCGGTGGCCCAGGCCAGCGGGATCGTCAGCCGCACGCCCTTGTCGAACGAGCCGCGGCCGAAATCCTCGGCATCCATATCGGTGACCGTCGCGAAGGCGCCGACCGACCAGCCATTCGCCAGACGCCGGTCGATCGCGACGGTCGCGCCCCAATCCTCGGCCAGATAGCGCCCGACATCGAGCTGCCCGGTCACGCCCGCGCCGAAATCGTAATAGGCCGAGACATGGCCCGACAGGGTGTCATAGTCCTGAAAACCAAGGCGGCCGTCGAATTCCCGCTGGCGGACATAGTTCAGCTCCGCCCCGAGCGCGAGGCGGCTGTCCACCGGCTTCCACAGCATCTCGCCCGAGACGCCGCCATACATCCGCTCCAGATAGCCGAGGCTGACGCGGCTATAGAGGTTCTCGCCCGGCCGCGCATACCACGCCAGCTGCAGCGTCTCGAGCACCGCATCGCCATGCTCCTGATAGAGCGGCAGGTCCGAGCGCACATGCGGCGCACCCGAGGTCGAGCGCAGCGTCTGCTCATCCAGATTGCCAAAGAGCTTCTGCTTGACCGAGCCCGAGAGCACCCAGCCCGCGGCCAGTTCGGTGCGCCCGCGCAGCCGCAGGCCCATATCGGCATGCAGGTCCTGATCGGGGTCGAAGCTGGAAAACTCGGCATAGGGCCCGACGCTGAACTGATAGCGCGGGTAGAGGCCCTCGGTCGGCGCGAAGCCCTCGCCGCGGGCGGCTTCGGTGACCGTGGTGGCCGCAAGGATCTGCGTCGAGGGGCCGTTCTCCATCGTCTCGAGATCGCTGCGTTTGAAGGTCACCGCCGAGCCCGGCAGCCCGTTCACGACCGGCGTCACGGTGATCGTCTCGACCGAGGCGGGCAGCGCGCGGGTCAGGATCCGCGCGGTATGGCCGATCGCCTGCGGGGTCGAGGGATAGGTCTGGTTGCGCACCCGCACATCGACGGCGGTGGCGCTCAGGCGCATCGAATCGAGCACCTGGCCATCCTTGCGCAGGGCCTCGGCCACCGCGCCCTGAATGGCGGGCTGCGCCGAGGGGTCGGCGGCCCAGTCGCCCGACCAGGCGGCGGCATCGGCGCTCAGTGCCGGGCGCGGGCGCACCGGCAGCGGCGCGCGCTCGAGCCCCGAGGGCGCGGCCGGCTGGCGCGGGTCGAGGGTTGCGGTGAATTGCAGCCCGACCCGGTCGCCATAGAGATAATAGGCCGAAACCGCGGCCATCTTGTTGAAGCGGTATTCCGCGCCGAAGTTCAGCGAGGTCTTGCGGTCTAATTCGACCGCCGCCGTTTCCGCGGCATAGGCGTCCGAGCTGATCTCGGCCTTCAGCGTCAGCTTGTCGGTCGCGGCATATTCGATCCCCGCGAAGGGCGCGAAGGGGCCGCGGAACCACACATCTTCGTTGGTGCCGCCATTGGTATCAAGCGCGGGCCGGGTGCCGCCGCCGATATCGCCCTCGGTGCCGAGCCGCCCCCAGCCGATGCCCGCCGTGGCACGCAGCCGCGGGGTCAGGGTCTTCGAGGCGACGATATATTCCGAGGAATGCACCGAATCGCCGGCCAGCGCGCGCAGCCCCACCGCCACCGCCGGGCGCCAGCCCGCCTCGTCGATCACCTGGAAATGCAGATCGACCGAGCGGTCGCGCTTGGTGCCGCCGGTGGCGCCAAGGCCCTTTTCGCGGGCCATGCGCACATTGGCGGTGATCCGCGGCGTGATCTGGAAGGCATAGGTCGAGCGCAGCGAGCCATCGCGGGCGAAGATCGTGGCGGAGACCTCGCCATCGCCCATCGCACCGGCGGCGGGCATGTCGATCACGCCCGGGGTGCCATGGGTGCCGGTGGACCACGCGAGCGTCGCATCGGCGCCAGCAGGCCCCGCGCCCAGAATCGTGCTCAGCATCGTGCCCATAGCCAGCGCGCCGATGGTGCCGATCTTCGCCAGACCCGCCATCTGGCCGATCTTTTCGCGTTTTTGTGTCGCAAAATCAGTCACGGGTCCCTCCGCCATTTTGCCCTCCATAGCGGGTTTGACCCGAGCGCGCGAGAGGGCAGGGGGCACCGGGGGGCGGTTTTTCGCGAGATGTTGGGATTGTGCATCGGATTGCCGCTGCATGCAGGGGCGGCGGAAGGG
>JACXUS010000112.1 GCA_014763785.1 Sphingomonadales bacterium
GCCTTGGGTTCGGGGTCGCGGGGTGTTTCCACCCGCCGTTGCACCGGGGTGATGCGTGCCAGTTGTTCCGCCATGTCCGCCCTCCGATCGCTTCTGCGTCCGGGGGACGGTGGCATGCCAACGGTTAAGGGCCGTTGAACGCCGTCAGCTGTTGATCGGCGTCACGCAGCTTTGGCTGGCCTCGTCCCACTTCATCCCGTCGGCGCAGGTCGAGGCGGTTTCGGCGTGGTCGCGCGAGCACATGGCCGAGGCCAGCGACGGCGCAAGCGCCAGGAACAGAACGGCAAGTGCGGTCTTCGTCTTCATCAGGCGTCTCCTTGTTGCGGTCCTTCACGTAGCGTCACCCGGGATGCGATTCGCGGCAAGCCCGGGGCCGGGTCACAAATGCGGCATCAGTAGCGGAAACCCCGCCCGGTCTTCAGCGCCTCGATCAGGTCGGTTTTCTCCCAGCTGAACCCGCCATCCGCCTCGGGCGCGCGGCCGAAGTGGCCATAGGCCGCGGTGCGGGCATAGATCGGCTTGCACAGGTCCAGATGCGTGCGGATGCCTTTGGGCGTCAGGTCCATGCACTGCGCCACGATCCGCTCGATCTGGTCGTCCGGGACCGCGCCGGTCCCGAAGGTATCGGCATAGATCGAGAGCGGTTTGGCCACGCCAATCGCATAGCTCACCTGAATGAGGCAGCGCTGCGCCAGCCCCGCCGCGACCACGTTCTTGGCCAGATAGCGCGCGGCATAGGCCGCCGAGCGGTCGACCTTGGTCGGGTCCTTGCCCGAGAACGCGCCGCCGCCATGCGGGGCCGCCCCGCCATAGGTATCGACGATGATCTTGCGGCCCGTCAGCCCAGCGTCGCCATCGGGACCGCCGATGACAAAGGTCCCCGTCGGGTTCACCCACCATTCGGTGCGCTCGTCGATCCAGCCCGCGGGCAGAACCTCGCGGATATAGGGCTCGACGATGGCGCGGATATCGTCGCTCGTCTGGCTTTCGTATTTGTGCTGGGTGGACAGCACGATCGAGCTGACGCCGACCGGCTTGCCGCCCTCATAGCGCACGCTCAGTTGCGATTTCGCATCGGGGCCCAGCGTCGGCTCTGCGCCCGATTTGCGCGCCTCGGCCAGACGGCGCAGCACGGCATGGGCATATTGGATCGGCGCGGGCATCAGCTCGGGCGTCTCGTCGGTCGCATAGCCGAACATGATCCCCTGATCGCCGGCGCCATCCTTGTCGACGCCCTGCGAAATATGCGCCGATTGCGGGTGCAGATAATTGGCGAATTTCAGTGTCGCCCAGTGGAAGGCGTCCTGTTCATAGCCGATATCCTTCACGCAATCGCGCACGATATGGTCGATGCGCCCCATGAACTCGGCCAGCTTCGCCTTGTCCGACAGGCCGACCTCGCCGCCGACGACGACCTGATTGGTGGTGGCGAAGGTCTCGCAGGCGACGCGGGCGTTGGGTTCCTCGGACAGGAAGGCGTCGAGCACCGCATCGGAAATGCGGTCGCAGACCTTGTCGGGATGGCCCTCCGAGACCGACTCGGAGGTAAAGATGTAATTCTCTCGGGACATGGGAAGCGCTCCATTGAATAACCCCCGCCACGCCAGGAAGCCGTTGTGACGGTTCGATTGGTTGTGACTATTCCCCCGGTTGCACGGGGTCAACGCGGTATCGTCGCGCAATGCGGTAAATAAAGGCCGAAACTGCGGCAAGAATGGCGGCAAGCGGCAGATCGCCGATCCGGGCATAAAGCGTCGGCGGCAGCGCCGCGGGCAGCGCGGCATCGAGCGCGCCCATCTGCCCCATGCCGAGGCTCGCGGTGATCCGGCCCCGCGCGTCGATCATCGCGCTCACCCCGGTATTGGCGGCGCGCGCCAGTGGCAGGCCGAATTCGATCGCCCGCCAGCGCGCCAGCGCCAGATGCTGCCAGGGGCCCGCCATCTGCCCGAACCAGGCATCATTCGTGACCTGCATCAGCCAGTCAGGGCGGGTGGGGGCGCGGCGGATGTCCTGCGGGAAGACCGCCTCGTAGCAGATCAGCGGCTGCGCCAGCCCCAGCCGCCCAAGGTCGAGCACCCGCGGCCCCGGCCCCGCGGAATAGCCATTGCCGGCTTGCGCAGCAAAGGCCGTCAGCCCAAGGCGTGCCGCGAGATCGCCCAGCGGCACATATTCGCCAAAAGGCACCAGATGATATTTGTCATAGACAGCCTCGACCGCGCCGCCCACCCCGATCACTGCAAGGCTGTTGTAATAGCGCAGCCCCTCGGACCGCTGGATGCCCAGCGCAACCGGCACGCCCTGCGCGGCCTCAGCGATCATCATTAGCCCGTCGCCCGGGCGCTCGAGCAGGAAGGGCACCGCGGTTTCGGGCCAAAGGATCAGATCGGGCCGCGGCGCGCCGGGCGCCGGGGCCCGGGCGGTCAGGTCGAGATGGCGGAAGAAGAACTCCATCCGATAGTCGGGCAGCCATTTCAGATCCTGCGGCGCATTGGGCTGCACGAGCCGAAGGGTCAACGGCTCGGCGCGGACGGGCTCTGGCGCGGCCAGACGCGCCGCGCCAAAGCCCCACAGCCCCGCCAGTCCCACCAGCGCCACACCCGCAGGCAAAGCACGGGAGAGCGGGGGCGCGCGCCGCTCGCGGCGCGCGCCCCCGCCCCCGGTCCACGGTTGCGCAAAACCTGCCGCCGCCAGCGCCGCGAGGCCGAGCGTCAGGGCGCCCAGCCCCTGCGCGCCGATGAGGGCCGCGGCCTGCGCAACCGGGGTCTCGATCCAGAGATGGCCGATCAGCCCCCAGGGAAACCCGGTGAAGAGATAGCTGCGCGCCAGATCACTGGCCGCCAGCCCCAGCGCAATGCCGAAGCTGCGGCTGCGCGGCCCGGCGCCAAGGCCATGCCCCACCGCAAAGCCCAGCGTCCAGAAAAGCCCCATCCCCGCCGCCATGAACGCCAGCGCGAAAGGCGCCATCCAGCCATAGACCTCGGGCTCGACGAAGAACGGATCGACGATCCAGTAAAGCGTGATCAGCGCATAGCCAAAGCCCGCGACGAAGCCCCACCAGCCCGCCGCAGCGCGCTCAACCGCCCGCCCCGCCAGCGCCAGCACTGCGACGAGCGCGGGCAGCGCCAGCCACCACAGCGACAGCGGCACCTGCCCCGCGCCAACGCCCGCGCCCAAAGCCGCCGCCAGCCCCAGCCGCGGCAGCCCCGGGCGCATCGGCGCACGCAGCGCCGCCAGCCGCGGCCCGCGCCGCTTCGGCCCGAACGGGGCGCCGGTCTGCGCCATGATCAGCGGCCCCGCCTCATTGCGTGCCTCATTCCGCGGGCGAAATGCCCGGCAGGCGCACCCGGAGCCGCTTGATCCGGCGCGGATCGGCGTCAAGCACCTCATATTCCACGCCATTTTCGGCCACGATCACCTCGCCCCGCGCGGGCACCCGGCCGATCTGCATGAAGACGAGCCCGCCCATGCTGTCGATATCGGCCTCTTCCTCGGGATCGGCCAGAACCATGCCGATCTCGGCCTCGAAATCCTTCAGCGGCGCGCGGGCCTGAACGATCCACTGGCCGGGCTTCTCGAGCTTCCAATAGCCGTCCTCGGCCTCGTCATGCTCATCCTCGATCTCGCCGATCACCTGCTCGATCAGATCCTCAAGCGTGAGCAGCCCGTCCACCCCGCCATATTCGTCGATCACCAGAGCCATATGGATGCGCTGCACCTGCATCTTCTGCAACAGCACCCCGATCGGCATCGAGGGCGGCACATAGAGCAGCGGCCGCATCAGCTTGCGCAGCGAGAACCGCCCCCCCGAGGCGCCAAAGCCCCATTCCAGCGCCAGATCCTTCAGGTGGATCAGGCCCAGCGGCGTGTCGAGCGTGTCCTTGAACACCGGCAGGCGCGAATAGCCCTGTTCGCGGAAGACGGCGACCAGCTCGTCGCGGGTGATATTAACCGGCACGGCGACGATCTCGACCTTGGGGATCGCCACATCGCCGACCCGCATGCGCCGCAGATTGCCAAGGCCCGGCAGGGGAACTGCGGCCGGAGCGGCGGCGGCCGCATCAGCCGCCTGGTCAGGCTCGGACGGCCCGAACACATCGAAAATACGCCCCAGAAACCCCCGCGAGAGGGGTTCGGCAGATTGATCGTCGCCCGCGTCGTCACCCGGCGCAGGCGCGTTGGCGGAGACAGCTCCGTCAGCGACTTGTCCCATCGGTCCTTTCCAAATTCACCCGGGTTCCCCCGGCATTAATCCTCATATGGGTTAACAATGCCTAAAGTGGCAAGCACGCGCACTTCTATTTTTTCCATCAGCGCGGCATCGCCCTCGCGAATGTGATCATAACCCAGCAAATGTAACACGCCATGCACCAGCAGATGGGTAACGTGATCTGCGACCGGCTTGCCCGCCTCGGCCGCCTCGCGCGCGCAGGTCTCGAAGGAAATCGCAATGTCGCCAAGACCTTCGGGCTGACCGGGGATCATCGCCTCGGGGAACCACGGCTCACCGCCCTCCTCGTCGGGGGCAAGGTCCTGCGCAGGCCAGCTCAGCACATTCGTCGGCGCAGGCTTGCCGCGGAAATCGCCGTTCAGAACAGCGATCCGCGCATCATCGCAGCCCATCAGGCTGATCTCCCAGGCGTCCGGGTCCATCTCCTGATCGGCCAGCGTCGCGCGCGCCGCGCGTTCAGCCAGCGCCGGAAGGTCGATGCCCTCCCAGCGCGGCTCTTCGATCATCGTGTCAACCAGTTGCCCCATCGTCGCGGTCATAGGCGTCGATGATCCGCGCCACAAGGGGGTGACGCACCACATCCTTGGCGGTGAAATAGTTGAACGAGATCCCCTTCACCCCGTCCAGAATGCGTTCGGCATCCTGCAACCCCGAGGGCACCCCGCGCGGCAGGTCGATCTGGCTGCGATCACCCGTGATCACCATGCGCGAGCCCTGCCCCAGACGGGTCAGGAACATCTTCATCTGCATGGTCGTGGCGTTTTGCGCCTCGTCGAGCACCACGAAGGCGTTCGCCAGCGTGCGCCCGCGCATGAAGGCCAGCGGCGCGATCTCGATGCGCTTTTCCTCCATCAGCTTCTGCATCTGCTTGGCGGGCAGGAAGTCGTTCAGCGCGTCGTAAAGCGGCTGCATATAGGGATCGACCTTGTCCTTCATGTCGCCGGGCAGGAAGCCCAGACGCTCGCCTGCCTCGACGGCCGGACGGCTCAGGATGATCTTGTCCACCAGACCGCCGATCAGCATGGTGACGCCGACCGCGACCGCCAGATAGGTCTTGCCAGTGCCCGCAGGCCCGATGCCGAAGGCCAGCTCGTTTTCAAACAGCGCGCGGACATAGGCCTTCTGCGCCTCGGTCCGGGGCTCGACCTGCTTCTTGCGGGTGCGAATTTCGTATTTGCCGACGGCGAACATCTCGAGCTGCTCGGTGACGCCAAGACCCTCGCGGCCGAAGTCGGTCATCCGGATCGCGGCGTCGATCTCGCCCGCATCGACCGGGCGGCCCTGCTCCAGCCGCTCGTAAAGCTGGGTCAGAACGCCTGCGGCCTGGGCTTGCGCCTCGGGGGTGCCAATAACCGCCAGCTGGTTGCCCCGGCGCAGGATATGCACCGACAGCTTGTGTTCGATCTGGGCCAGATTGCGGTCAAATTCTCCGCACAGGTCGATCAACAACCGGTTGTCAGGAAACTCGAGAAGCGTCTCATGTGCATCCTGAGAGGTGGGCGGGGGTGTGATCGCGCTGAAGCCCAAAGAGGTCTCCCTATCCGAGGTTGATGAAGATATGGTGCGCCCTCCCCCCTGATCACGCAAGCACTGGTTGTCACCGACTCAAGCCTGCGCTGCAAATTTCACCAAACTGTAACGGAAGCGGCCGCGGAAAGCACCCCGCGGCCGCATTGCCTGTTTTTTGGGCGGATGCTGCGCGCGCGAGCATCCCGCGCCCCACAGCCACCGCGCGACTCAGAGCGGGTCGGCGATCGGCGTGCCCGATTTGTAGGGGCCGACCGCGGTCGCCGCCGGGCCCGCGCCCGAGCAGATCGGCTTGCCGTAATCGTCCACACGCGCGGTCAGATAGCCCTCGACGCCGTCGTCGATGATCCAGTGATCGCAGCCCTCGGGGTCGATCCAGATCCCGGCCTTGAGCGTGCTCAGGTGGTGCGCGTTGATGCCGCGGTCAACGGTCTTGTCGGGCCCGATCTGGCCCACGCCCTCTGCCATCTCGCAGGCGCCCAGCAGCCCCGCCGCCACCGCCATCAGAAGAACCTGTTTCACAGCCATCGTCCCCACCCTCATTTCACGCAGATAACTTCGACGCGGCGGTTCGCGGCCATGCCCGCCGCCGTCGCGTTGGTCGCGCGCGGCTGACGCTCGCCATACCAGTTCACCGCCAGCACCGGCGCGCCGACCGACTGCGCGACGCCCGCCACCGCCTCGGCGCGGCGCTTGGACAGGTTCATGTTGTATTCATCCGAGGCCCGGCTGTCGGTATGGCCGGTGATGATGAAGGTGCGCGCCTGCGCCGAGCGGAAGAAGTTCTGCAGATAGCTGCGCCCCGAGGCGGTGATCTTCGCGCTGTCGGTGGCAAAGAGCGTGTCGGTCGGGATCACGCCGCAGACATTGCGGTGGCAGACCGGGCGGCCGTCGCGGGTCTTGCGCGCATCCATATAGCCCTCGGCGCCGTCGTCCATCACCCAATGCTCGCAGCCATCGGGATCGATCCAGATCGTCGGCACATAGCGCTCGGGCTTCGAGACCTGCTGCGCCGCGGCCGGCGCCATCATGCTGGCCAGCGCGAGCGCCACCCCTGCCAGAGCGCCCGTCACGGGCGCGAAGCTCTTCTTGGAAATTGTCATGGCCCGATCCACCTTTTCGTCACGCAGTCACTTGCCGCGATTCCAATCGTGCGCCCCCGGGCAGAGCCGAGGGTTCACGGTAAAGTCACCTCACAGTAGCAAAACTTCGCGGCATTGGAAGCGGCTTCACCCAGATATTGTGATGCAAACGCGAACAAACAGCCAAATCAGGCGCTCAACCTTCCGCAGCGGAAACGATCACGCCGCATTCCAGCCGCATTCGCGCGCCAGAACCCGCCGCCCGGACCCGCGCGCTCAGCCCCCCGCCAGCGCGCCACCCAGCGAATTCGGTCCGCTTTCGGTGATTCTCACCCGCGCCAGAACGCCCGGCGCCAGCCCCTCGGCCGCCACATGCACCGCGTGCAGATAGTCCGATTTGCCGACCCACTGGCCCGGCAGGCGCCCGGGCTTCTCAAACAGGACACCGACCTCGCGGCCGACCATGCTGTCCTGCGCGGCGCGTTGCTGGCGGGTGATCAGCGCCTGCAGCTCGTGCAACCGCGCATCCGCCACCTCGGCGGGCACCCCCTCGCGCCCCGCCGCGGGCGTGCCGGGCCGGGGCGAGTATTTGAACGAATAGGCCATGCCGAAGCCGACCGCCTCGATCAGGGCAATCGTGTCGCGGTGGTCCTGATCGGTCTCGCCCGGGAAACCCGCGATGAAATCCGAGCTCAACAGGATATCGGGGCGCGCCGCGCGAATGCGCTCGATCAGCCGCAGATAGTCTTCGGCGGTATGCTTGCGGTTCATCGCCTTGAGCACCCGGTCGCTGCCCGATTGCACCGGCAGATGCAGATAGGGCATCAGTTTCGGCTCGGCCCCATGCGCCGCGATCAGGTCATCGGCCATGTCATTGGGGTGGCTGGTGGTGTAGCGGATGCGCTCCAGCCCGTCGATCCGCGCCAGTTCGCGCACCAGACGCCCAAGGCCCCAGTCGCCGTCCTCACCCGCACCGTGATAACCATTGACGTTCTGCCCGAGCAGCGTGATCTCGCGCACGCCCTTGTCCACGAGCTTGCGGGCCTCGGCCAGAATGCGCGAAACGGGGCGGCTGATCTCGGCACCACGGGTATAGGGCACCACGCAGAAGGCGCAGAACTTGTCGCAGCCCTCCTGCACGGTCAGAAATGCGCTCGGGCGGCCCTGAACGGGGCGCTCGGGCAACAGGTCGAACTTGTCCTCGGCCGGGAATTCGGTGTCCACCGGACGCTCACCGCGCGCGGCCGCCTCGGCCATCTCGGGCAGGCGGTGATAGTTCTGGCTGCCCACCACCAGATCGACGAGCGGCATCCGGCGCATGATCTCGGTGCCCTCGGCCTGCGCGACGCAACCCGCCACGCCGATCTTCAGATCGGGTTTCGCCTCTTTGAAGGGGCGAAGCCGCCCGAGGTCGGAATAGACCTTCTCGGCCGCCTTCTCGCGGATGTGGCAGGTGTTGAGCAGAACCATATCCGCCTCGGCCGGATCGTCGGTCAGGGTATAGCCCTTGGCGCCCATCGCCTCGGCCATGCGCTCGCTGTCATAGACGTTCATCTGACAGCCATAGGTCTTGATATGCAGCTTCTTCGGGGCGTCCGACATGGCCATTCCTCGCGCAGGTTGGCCGGGGTGATAGTGCAAAACGCCCCGGATGCGCAACCGCGGCGGCTTGACCTTGCCCCGCAAAGCGTTCCGTCTCACTTTGCAAGAATTCACATCGTCAATTCAGCGAGGCCGGTAGTGCTGACACCCGAAGACTTCATCCGCTCCGACTCTCCGCGCAACACCTCGATCGAGGTCCACGAGCTGAGCATCGGCAAGGCTCTGTTGCACAAATCCCGTGGGGGATTCATCTTGTGAATCCAGCGTGGTAGCTGGTCTGCATGAGCAGACCCACACCCCCGACCTACAAGACC
>JACXUS010000408.1 GCA_014763785.1 Sphingomonadales bacterium
GCTTTCCGGGGCGGGGGTGGGACGGCGCAGGACGGGGTTCATCGGGGTCTCCTTGGTTTCGATACAGCCACCTTGCCAGAGCGTGATCGCCCGGATAAGCTGGCAGCATGGCAACGAACGCAAAAATCCTGCCAAACCTCGATCTGCCGCCGATTGCCAACAACCGGGTGGTGGCGCTGGCCTATGACGGGCTTTGCACCTTTGAATTCGGGATCGCCGCCGAGATCTTCGGCCTCGCGCGCCCCGAAATGGGGCCGAACTGGTATTCCTACGCCACCGCCGCGATCGAGCCGGGGCCGCTGCGCGCGCAGGGCGGGCTGAGCGTGACCTGCGATGGCGGGCTTGATCTGGTCGAGGCGGCGGGGCTGATCGTGGTGCCGGGCTGGCGCGGGATGGACGCGCCCGTGCCCGAGCCGCTGATCGCCGTGCTGCGCACCGCGCATGCCCGCGGCGCAAGGCTCGCCTCGATCTGCTCGGGCGCCTTCGTGCTGGCGGCGACGGGGCTTCTGGACGGGCTGCGCGCCACTACCCACTGGCGCTATACCGAGGCGCTGGCCGCGCGCTTTCCCCGGATCACGGTCGAACCCGATGTGCTCTTCCTCGATCAGGGGCAGATCCTGACCTCGGCGGGCTCGGCGGCGGGAATGGATCTGGGCCTGCATATCATCCGCCGCGATTTCGGCGCCGAAGCCGCCAATCTGGTCGCGCGCCGACTGGTGATGCCCGCAAGCCGCGATGGCGGGCAGGCGCAGTTCTTCTTGCGCCCGGTGCCGCGCGATCATGAGGGCGAGCGTCTGGCCCCCGTGTTGGCCTCGCTGCGCGACGATCTGCACGCCACCCCCACCGCGGCCGAACTGGCCGCCCGCGCGGGGCTGTCCGAACGCACCTTCCTGCGCCGCTTTGCCGAGGCAACGGGCACCACCCCCGCCCGCTATCTGGCGCAGGCGCGGCTCGCGCGGGCCTCGGAACTGCTGGAGACGACAGACGCCGATATCGAGGCCGTGGCCGAGGCCGCGGGTTTTGCCTCGGGCGCGCTGCTGCGCCATCATTTTCGGGCGCATTATGGCTTGAGCCCGCGCGACTGGCGCAAACGCTTTGGGCGCTCTGTGGCCTGAGCGACAGAGGGGGCCCTGCCCCCGCCCGTGCCGGGCCCCCCGGGATATTTGGGACACTGTTGAGGTGGAACGGTCATCCCCCTCTCAACAGTGCTCCAAATATCCCGGGGGTGAGGGTCGCAGACCCGAGGGGGCAGAGCCCCCTTTTCCCCCGGTCCGCCCGCGGGTAGAACCGAGCCAAAGGAGAGCGCGATGCAACTCTGGGTGGGGCTGGGCAATCCCGGCGCGAAATATGCCGCCAACCGGCACAATATCGGCTTCATGGCGCTTGACCGGATCGCCGCCGATCACGGCTTCGGGCCGTGGCGCAAGGGTTATCAGGGGCTTGTCTCCGAGGGGCGCTTCGGGTCGGAGCGGGTGATCCTGCTGAAGCCCGAGACCTTCATGAACCTCTCGGGGCAGTCGGTGCGAGCGGCGGCGGATTTCTACAAGATCCCGGTCGAGGCGATCACCGTCTTCCATGACGAGCTCGACCTGGCCCCCGGCAAATGCCGCGTGAAAGCGGGTGGTGGGCATGCCGGGCACAACGGGCTGCGCTCGATCCATCAGCACATGGGCGAGGCTTACGCGCGCGTGCGGCTGGGGATCGGGCATCCCGGGCAAAAGGACCGGGTCGCGGGTTATGTGCTGAGCGATTTCGCCAAGGCCGAGGCGGAGTGGCTCGACGACCTGATGCGCGGCATTTCGGATGGGGCGCCACAGCTTGCGGCGGGGGACAGCGCGAAATTCCTCAATGCGGTAAGTTTGCGCACCGCGCCGCCGCGCAGTTCTGGCGGGGCGCAGGGCAAGGCGGGCGCCGAGGCCCCTGCCCCGACAGCCGCCCCCAAGGC
>JACXUS010000113.1 GCA_014763785.1 Sphingomonadales bacterium
GGGGGTGGGGGGCAGCGGTGCGCCCGCCTCGCGCAGCGCCATGCCGAGAAGCCCCCAGAAGAAATCCTCGCCCGGGTAGCCCTCGATCCGGCCGACCTCGCGCGCGTCTTGCATCACAAGGAATGTTGGGGTGAAGACCGGCGCGGGGCCGAGGTCGAGCCCCCGGCGCCAGCCGGTCTCGCGCAGCTCCACGCGTTCGAGCCGGGCAAGTTTGCCCTCGGGGGTTTTGGGATAGATCGGGGCGATCTGGTCGTTCCAGCGCGCGCAATAGGCGCAGCCGGGTTGCTCGACCATGATCAGCCGCCAGGCCGGTTCGGTGGCGGGCTCGGTCGCGGGCTCGGCGGCTGGTTCGGTGGGGGGCGAAGCGGCCGGATCGGTGGTGGCGGCGCTGCCGGGCCCCGGCGCGGGCATGGGTGATTCGGCGCGCGCCGGGGCGCCGGGCAGGACGCCAAGGCCTAGGCCCGCAAGCAAAATCACCCCGAATGCAATGCGCATGATTGACGCACCCCCGTGTTACATATGAATATCGTAATGTGTCGGCGGGGCGGGATCAAGGAATCGATCCCGAGGGAGACCCGCCGGACGGGAGGACAGATGATGATCGACCCCAGCTTCGGGGGCGCGCTGCTGGCGGGCCTCCTGTCGTTTCTGACGCCCTGCATCCTGCCGATGGTGCCGTTCTACCTGTCCTATATGGCGGGCATCTCGATGTCGGAGCTGCGGGGCTCGGGGCAGATCGCGCCGGGGGCGCAGCGGCGGCTGATCGTCTCGGCGGTGGCCTTCGCGCTGGGCGTCACCACGATTTTCATGCTGCTGGGGATGGGGGCGACGGCGCTGGGGCAGGCGTTCCGGGCGTGGATGGGGCCGCTGAGCTATGTCGCGGCGGCCGTGCTGTTCCTGTTCGGGCTGCATTTTCTGGGGCTGATCCGCATTCCGTTCCTCTACCGCGAGGCGCGGATCGAGGCCAGGACCGACCCCACGACGGTCTTCGGCGCCTATGTCACGGGGCTCGCCTTCGGCTTTGGCTGGACGCCCTGCGTGGGCCCGGCGCTTGCGGCGATCCTGATGGTGGCCTCGGGCATGGGGGATATCACGCGGGGCACGGCGCTTTTGTTCTTCTATGGCGTGGGGATGACCGCGCCCTTCGTGCTGGCCGCCTTTTTCGCGCGGCCCTTCCTTGCGCTGATGAACCGTCACCGCGCCAAGCTCGCCTATGTCGAGAAGGCGATGGGGGTGATGCTGATCCTGTTTGCGGTGCTGATGGTCACCGGCCAGATCAGCGTCATCGCCGAATTCCTGATCCGTGTGATGCCCTCGATCACCTCGCTGGGCTGAGAAAGGAGACGACCATGAGACATTACCTGACCGCAGCGATCACCGCGCTGGCGCTGGCGCTGCCCGGCCATGCCGCCGAGATCGGCGACGACGGGCTGCACAAGGAGCCGTGGCTGCGCGACACGTTCAAGGACATGCGCGAGGACCTGAGCGAGGCCAATGCCGAGGGCAAGCGGCTGATGGTGATCTGGGAACAGCGCGGCTGCATCTATTGCAAGAAGATGCACGAGGAGGTGTTCTCCGACGCCGCGATCCGCGCCCAGATCGAGGCCGATTATTTCGTCGTGCAGATGAACTTGTTCGGCGATGTCGAGGTTACCGATTTCGACGGCGAGACCCTGCCCGAAAAGCAGATGGCGATGAAATGGGGGGTGATGTTCACCCCCACGATGATGTTCTTCCCCGAGGAGGTGCCCGAGGGCGCAACCGCGCAACGTGCGGCCGTCGCGGCGATGCCCGGGGCCTTTGGCAAGGGCACAACCGGGGCGTTGCTGACATGGGTCAAAAATCACGGTTACGAGAGCGGCGAGAATTTCCAGAAATTCGTGGCCGAGCAAATGGCGACCCAATAGGCCCGATTTTTCGCGGCGGCGCGGCGGGAGTGTCGCCGCGCCGCGGCAAGTTCTTGTGTTATAAAAACAACTTGCGGGGCGGTTTCGGTTGCGGGCGTTATGTCCGGCTGAACACATTGATAAACATATAGATTATTGAATTTAAGTGTTGCGTCACTCGGTCGCACATGCCTAGATGAATGCGGGAGAAGACCAGGGAGGATCTGATGACTCGCCACGTTCTGTGGGCGGCTTGTGCCGTCGCATCGTTCGCAGCCGCTCACGCCAGTGCCGAAATCGCGCCGACAGCGGTGGCCTTCGATGAGACCGGCGCGGTCGCCACGTCGCTGACCGGCACGCCGGGCAACCCCGAAGAGGGGGCCAAGATCGCCTCGAGCCGGCCCTTGGGCAATTGCGTCGCCTGCCATCAGGTCTCGGCGCTCACGGCCGATTTTCAGGGCGATATCGCGCCCGCGCTCGATGGTGCCGCCGACCGCTGGTCCGAGGCGCAGCTGCGCGGCATCGTGATCGACGCCAAACATACGTTCCCCGACACGATGATGCCCGGCCTTTACAAGACCGGCCCCTTCATCCGCCCGGGCGACGCCTTTACCGGCAAGGCCGCGCCGGCCGATCTGGCGCCGATCCTGAACGCGCAGCAGGTCGAGGATGTCGTGGCCTTCCTGATGACCCTCAAGGAGTAAGCGCCCCGCGGCGCGCTTCGGTTCTGACCGAAATTCACTAAGGAGAGAGAGATGAATCTGACCAGACGGACTGCTCTGGGTCTCGCGCTCGGCGGCGCCGCCGTTGCCGCGCTGCCCGTTCCGGCCCTCGCCAATGGCGCCGAAGCCATCGCCGCCTTCACCGGCGGCGCCACCGCCGGCAGCGGCGGGATCACCCTGACCGCCCCCGAAATCGCCGAGAACGGCAACACCGTTCCGGTCGCCGTCGATGCCCCCGGCGCCACCGCGATCGCGGTCTTCGCCACCGGCAACCCGACCCCCGAGGTCGCGGTCTTCACCTTCGGCCCCGCCGCGGGCTCGCAAATGGCCTCGACCCGGATCCGGCTGTCGAAAACTCAGGACGTGGTCGCGGTCGCCAAGATGGCCGACGGCAGCTTCGTTCAGGCCAGCGCGACCGTGAAGGTCACCATCGGCGGCTGCGGCGGCTGAGTTCGAGGAGAAAAGACATGGCTGACAACGTCAAACCCCGCGTGAAAGTGCCCTCGAAAGCCTCGGCTGGCGATGTGGTGACCCTGAAAACGCTGATCTCGCATCCGATGGAATCGGGCCAGCGCAAGGACAAGGACGGCGCGCTGATCCCGCGCTCGATCATCAACCGCTTCACCTGCGAATTCAACGGCGCGCTGGTGATCGACATCGCGCTGGAGCCCGCCGTCTCGACCAACCCCTATTTCGAATTCGACGCCAAGGTCGATGCTTCGGGGGAATTCAAGTTCACCTGGTACGACGATGACGGCTCGGTCTACGAGGACAAGAAGCCGATCGAGGTCGCCTGACGGCGGCCGGGTCGGATCGGGACCGGCCCTACCAAGGCAAGCCTGCGCCCGGGGAGAGGGCGCGGGCGCTACTCAGGGAGGATCAACAATGACGACGCGCCTTCGCGCCACCACTCTTGCCGCCGCCGCGCTTTGCGCAGGCCTTGCGGCCCCCGCCTTTGCCGATCCGGTCGAGGCCGAGCTGGTCATCAATGACGACATCACCATCAAGACCGTCGCCCCCGCGGCCGAGCACCTGAAAGGGCATCTCGACACGGTCTATTCCGGCTGGCTCTTCCGCGAGGACGAGACCCGCGCGATGACGATGGACGATTTCGACAACCCCAACATGGTCTTCGCCGAACAGGCGCTGGAGGTCTGGGCCACCCCCGAAGGGACCCAGAACAAGAGCTGCGCCGATTGCCATGGCGCGATCGAAGAGGGGATGAAGGGCGTGCGCGCCGCCATGCCCAAGATCAATGCCGCGGGCGATCTGTGGTCGCTGGAAAACTACGTCAACGACTGCCGCACCAACCGGATGGGCGCCGAGGCGTGGAAATGGAACAGCCAGGACATGAAGAACATGACCGTGGCGATTTCCGTCCAGTCGCGCGGCATGCCCGTCGCGGTCGAGATCGACGGCCCCGCCCAATCGCATTGGGAAAAGGGCCGCGAAATGTATTACACCCGCTATGGTCAGCTGGAGCTGAGCTGCGCGAATTGCCATGAGGACAATTACGGCAATTTCATCCGCGCCGACCACCTGAGCCAGGGCCAGACCGCGGGCTTCCCGGTCTATCGCCTGAAGGATGCGGGGATCGTCTCGATCCATCAGCGCTTCGTCGGCTGCATCCGCGACACCCGCGCGGAAACCTTCGCCGCAGGCTCGCAGGAGTTCATCGACCTCGAGCTTTACGTCGCCTCGCGCGGCATGGGCCTCGATATCGAAGGCGCGGGCGTTCGCCCCTGAGACTCGCGCGGGGCAGGGCGATCTGTCCCGCGTTTTCCTCCCTGACATATTCACATATCGCTATCCGACGCGCGGACCCGACCGCGCCGGGGCGAGGACGACACCCCCTCGGGGGCGAAAGGAGAGACCATGATTTCGCGGCGCGAATTTATTCAGGCGAGCCTTGCGGCCTCGACCATTCTGGGCGGCGCGGGCCTATCGCGCTGGTCCCGCGCGATGGCGCAGCAGTCGCTGACCCAGGATCAGCTTCTGGATTTCGACACGTTCGGGAATGTCACGCTGATCCATATCACCGACATTCACGCGCAGGTCAAGCCGATCTGGTTCCGCGAGCCCGAGATCAATCTGGGCGTGGGCGAGGCCCGGGGCGTGCCGCCGCATGTGGTGGGCAAAGACTTCCTCGAGATGTTCAAGATCGCGCCGAACACCCCCGAGGCCTATGCCCTGACCTATGAGAATTTCACCGATCTGGCAAAGGCTTATGGCCGGATGGGCGGCATGGACCGGGTTGCGACCGTGGTCAAGTCGATCCGCGCCGACCGGCCCGAGGCGCTGCTTCTGGATGGCGGCGACACCTGGCATGGCTCGATGGTCTCGCTCAAGACCGCCGGTCAGGACATGGTCGATATCATGAACCAGCTCGCCCCCGATGCGATGACCTCGCATTGGGAATGGACCTTCGGGCAGGACCGGGTGAATGAGATCGTCGAGGGGCTGCCCTTTGCCTTCCTTGGCGCGAATATCTTCGACGCGGAATGGGATGAACCGGCGTTTGAGCCCTACAAGATCTTCGAGCGCGGCGGCGTGCGGATTGCCGTCATCGGTCAGGCCTTCCCCTATATGCCGATTGCCAATCCGAAATGGATGTTCCCCGATTACAGCTTCGGCATCCGCGAAGAGCGCATGCAGGAGGTGGTGGACGAGGTCCGCGGCCAAGGCGTCGATCTGGTCGTCTGCCTCAGCCACAACGGCTTTGACGTGGACCGCAAGATGGTCAGTCGGGTGAAGGGGATCGACGTGATCCTGACCGGCCACACTCACGACGCGGTGCCCGAGCCGGTGATCGTGGGCGAGACGATCCTGATCGCCTCGGGCTCGAACGGCAAATTCGTGTCCCGCGTCGATCTGGATGTGCGCGAGGGGCGCATGATGGGCTTCCGCCACAAGCTGATCCCGATCTTCTCCGATGTGATCGCGCCCGATGCGGATATGGCCGCGCTGATCGACGGCACCCGCGCGCCCTACAAGGCGGAACTGGAAGAGGTGATCGGCCAGACCGAGAGCCTGCTTTACCGCCGCGGCAATTTCAACGGCACCTGGGACGATCTGATTTGCGAGGCGATGCTGAGCGAACGCGATGCCGAAATCGCCATGTCGCCCGGCGTGCGCTGGGGCACGACGCTCTTGCCGGGCGACGCGATCACCCGCGAGGATATCCATAACGCCACCTCGATGACCTATGGCGCCTGCTACCGCACCGAAATGACGGGCGAGACGATCCGCACCATCCTTGAGGACGTGGCCGACAACATCTTCAACACCGACCCTTATTATCAGCAGGGCGGCGACATGGTGCGCATCGGCGGCATGGGTTACGCGATCGACGTCTCGGCCCCGATCGGCAGCCGGATTTCCAACATGACGCTGCTCAAGGACGGCTCCGAGATCGACCCCGCGCGCAGCTATGTCGTGGCCGGCTGGGCCTCGGTCAACGAGGGGACAGAGGGGCCGCAGATCTGGGACGTGATCGAAAGCCATATCAAGAAGATCGGCACCGTCAGCCTGACCCCGAATACTTCGGTGGTCGTGACGGGCGCCTGAACTTCGCCCCGCAAGTATCTGGAATAGAAGGAGAAGACGATGGACGAGACGGAACGCGACACGCGCGGCCTTTCGCTTGACCGCCGCGCCTTCCTGCGCACGGGGGCCGCTGTCGGCGCGCTCGCCGCGGGCGCGGGTGCGGCGCGCGCCGAAAGCACGCCCGATCCGCTGATCACCGAGGTGCAGCCCTGGGCCAAGGGCTGGGGCGACGGCGTGGATGCCACGCCCTATGGCCTGCCGATCGAATTCGAGGGCGATGTGATCCGGCGCAACGTGCCGTGGCTGACGGCGGATGTGATCAGCTCGATCAACTTCACGCCGATCCATGCGCTGGAAGGCACGATCACCCCCGCGGGTTGCGCGTTCGAGCGCCACCACTCGGGCGCGATCGAGCTGAAGAAGGAAGATTACCGGCTGATGATCAACGGTCTGGTCGATCAGCCGCTGGTCTTCACCTATGAGGACCTCGAGCGCTTCCCGCGGGTGACGCGCACCTATTTCCTCGAATGCGCGGCCAATTCCGGGATGGAATGGGCAGGCGCGCAGCTGAACGGTGTGCAGTTCACCCAAGGCATGATCCACAACATGCAATATACCGGCGTGCCGCTGCGCGCGCTGCTGGAAGAGGCGGGCGTCAAGCCCGAGGGCAAGTGGATCTATGTCGAGGGGGCGGATGCCAGCTCGAACGGCCGCTCGATCCCGCTGGAAAAGGCGATGGACGATTGCCTTGTGGCCTTCAAGGCCAATGGCGAGGCGCTGCGCAAGGAGCACGGCTATCCGGTCCGTCTGTGCGTTCCCGGCTGGGAAGGCAATATGTGGGTGAAATGGCTGCGCCGGATCGAGGTCACCGATCAGGCGGTCGAGAGCCGCGAGGAGACCTCGAAATATACCGATACGCTGGCTGACGGCACCTCGCGCAAATGGACCTGGGTGATGGATGCGAAATCGGTCGTGACCTCGCCCTCGCCGCAGATGCCGATCAAGCATGGGCCGGGGCCGCTGGTGATCACCGGGCTTGCCTGGTCGGGCCGCGGCGCGATCACCCGGGTCGATGTGTCGATTGATGGTGGCAAGACCTGGGCCGAGGCGCGGCTGGCCGAGCCCGGCGAGAAGATGGCGCTGACGCGGTTCTATTTCGATCTCGACTGGCAGGGGCAGGAGATGTTCGTGCAAAGCCGCGCGCATGACGACACGGGCTATGTCCAGCCGACCAAGACCCAGCTGCGCGCCGTGCGCGGCGAGAATTCGGTCTATCACAACAACGCCATCCAGACCTGGTGGGTCAAGCCGAACGGGGAGGCCGAGAATGTCGAAGTTTCGTAATCTGGTGATCGCGGCGGGCGGTCTTGCCGCACTGGCCGCCCCCGCGCAGGCCGAGAAGCTGGGTCTGGGCCGCGCTGCCCTGCCCGAGGAAATCGCCGCCTGGACGGTGCAGGTCTTCCCCGATGGCACCAATCTGCCCGAGGGGTCGGGCTCGGTCGCCGATGGCGAGACGCTCTTTTCCGACAAATGCGCGGCCTGCCATGGCGAATTTGCCGAAGGGGTGGACAACTGGCCGAAGCTTGCAGGCGGCGACGGGACGCTGGCCGATCAGGACCCGCTGAAGACGGTCGGCAGCTATTGGCCCTATCTCTCGACGGTCTGGGATTATGCCCACCGCTCGATGCCCTTTGGCGATGCGGGCACGCTCAGCGTCGACGAGACCTATGCGATCGTGGCCTATATCCTCTATTCCAACGATCTGGTGGAGGATGATTTCGTGCTCTCGAAAGAGAATTTCCTGAGCGTCGAGATGCCCAATGCCGCGGGCTTCATCGTCGATGACCGCCCCGAGACCGAATATCCGGAATTCTCCAAGCCCGCCTGTATGGAGAATTGCAAGGAGACGGTCGAGATCACCAAGCGCGCGACGGTGCTTGATGTGACCCCCGATCAGGGCGGCGATCAGGCTGCGGCCGAAGCGCCCGCCGAGGTTGCGTTGGCCGCGGCCGAGCCCGCCCCGGCGGCGGAACCCGCGGCCGAGCCGGTGGCAGCGCCTGCGGCCGAGCCCGCGGCCGAGGCGGCACCGACCGCGCTCGACCCCGAGCTGGTCGCCGCGGGCGAGAAGGTCTTCAAGCAATGCAAGGCCTGCCATCAGGTCGGCGCAGGCGCTGTGAACCGCGTGGGGCCGATCCTGACCGATGTCGAGGGCCGCGTGGCCGGCACCCTCGACGGGTTCAAATATTCGGCGGCGATGAAAGAGGCGGGCGCGGCGGGCCTCGTGTGGTCGCATGACACGATCGCCGAATATCTCAAGGCGCCGAAGACCTATATCCCGAAGAACAAGATGTCCTTCGCCGGGCTCAAGAAGGATGAGGATATCGCCGCGGTGCTGGCCTATATCGAGGCCCAGTCGCAATAGGGCCAGCCGCAAGAGCCCCGGCAAGTGCCTGAAACCTGCCGGGGCTCCGTCGTTCCGGCCGGTTCCGCGCAAGATCGCAGGCGCGCCCCCTCGGGGGCGCGCTGTCCGTTTGGGGGGGCGCCCCCAAAGGG
>JACXUS010000114.1 GCA_014763785.1 Sphingomonadales bacterium
AAACCATGCCCCGCCGCCCGCATCCGCCGGGCCAGCGCGCCCGAGACGCCGATCACATCGCCATTGGCGTTGAGCAGTTGCAGCGCATCGAAGCGCGCGCGCGAGCCGCCAAGCCCCATCGCCTGCGCCACCGGCACCGGCGCCAGCATCTGTGCCCCGTCCACCAGCCCCATCGCCAGCATGTCGCGCAGCGCCGACCAAGAGGGCGCCGGATGCAGCGCCAGCCGCACCCCCTCCTGATCGGCAAAGCCGAGCGCCTCGGCGACGAAGAGCGGCGCCGCATCGACAAGCGGCAGATAGCCGAGCCGCAGGACCGCGCTCATTTCAAGAGCTCCGCCGCGGTGACCAGCGCCTGCGCCACCTCGGCGATCTTGCGCCCCTGCGCCATCGCGGTCTTGCGCATCAGCGCATAGGCGGCGTCCTCGTCGATCCCGCGCGCGGCCATCAGAAGACCCTTGGCGCGGTCGATGACCTTGCGTTCCTCCAGCGCGCGGCGGGTCGCGATCAGCTCGGCGCGCATCTTCTGCACCATGCGAAAGCGGGCGATCGCGGCATCGAGGATCGGCTTGATCCGTTCGGGGCGCAGCCCGTCCACGACATAGGCCGAGACCCCGGCCTCGATCGCCGCCTGCGTCAGCATCCCGTCAGAGCGGTCCACGAACATCGCCACCGGCCGTTCCATCGGCGAGGAGGCCAGCGTCAGTTCCTCGATCACATCGCGCGAGGGCGAGGCGATGTCGATCAGCACCAGATCGGGGTTGCGTTCGGCGATGCGCCGCGCAAGGCCGGGGCCGTCGGGAAAGACCGCGATCTGGGGCGCGCCGATCGCGCGCAGCCCCTCGACGATCACCTGCGCGCGCTCGGGGTCCCTCTCGACGATAACGATGGAAAGCGGCGTGTCCATGGCGCGCCGGGCGCGCGGCTGGCAAGGCGCGCGCGCCCCGGGGCCGGGGCGCGCGGTTGCGCCCGGGGCGGGCGGGGTGTGATATGCCTGAAATCTGGGCGCCATGGCGTCGAATTGTGCGCCCCGCGAAGGGTTAGAGCGTCACCGCCGCATGTTCCACCACCGCCTCCATCGCGACATAGCTCGAGGTCGCATGCACGAAGGGCAGCGCCGAGAGGCTTTCGCCCATGATCCGCCGGTAATCGGCCATGTCGCGCGAGCGCACCTTCAAGAGGTAATCGAAGCCGCCCGCGATCATGTAGCATTCCTCGACCTCGGGGATCGCGCGCACCGCCGCGTTGAAGCGCGCAAGCGCCGCCTCGCGGGTGTCGCTCAGGCGCACCTCGACATAGGTCACATGGGTGAGGCCCAGCTTGATCGGCGACAGGATCGCGCGATAGCAGGCGATCAGGCCGCTCTCTTCCAGCGCGCGGATACGGGCCGCGACCGGCGTCTTCGAGAGGCCGACGCGCGCCGACAGTTCGGTGATCGACAGGCGGGCATTGCGTTGCAGTTCGTGGATGATTTTCCGGTCGATCTCGTCAATCAGTGGGTTGTCGGTCTGCATGGGGCGATTTCTTTGGTGAATTTCACTGTGATGCTCGACGATATTGGCGCCCCGGCCTATCTGCAATCGGATAATCCGGAGGCAAGCTAACGGAGTGCGCCGCCCATGACTGTCTCGCCTGTCTCGCCGATCCCCTCGTTCGACCGTTTCACCCTTGCCGCGAAATACGCCCCCGAGGCGCCTTTGGTCGCCGAGCTGATCGCGGCCGCGGGCCTGTCAGAGGCCACGCGCGGGGCGATCTCGGACCGCGCCGCGGGCCTTGTGCGGCGCATCCGGTCGGAGGCCGCGCCAAGCCTGATGGAGCATTTTCTGGCCGAATATGGTCTGTCCACGCGCGAGGGGGTCGCGCTGATGTGTCTGGCAGAAGCCATGCTGCGGGTGCCCGATGCGGCCACGGTCGATGCGCTGATCGAGGACAAGATCGTGCCCTCGGACTGGGGGCGGCATCTGGGCACGGCAGCCTCGTCGCTGGTCAATGCCTCGACCTGGGCCTTGATGCTGACGGGGCGGGTGCTGGACGATGATCAGGGCGGTATCGCGGGCACGCTGCGCGGCGCGATCCGGCGGCTGGGCGAGCCGGTGATCCGCGCCGCTGTTGGCCGCGCGATGAAGGAGATGGGCCGCCAGTTCGTCCTTGGCGAGACCATCGAGGCCGCGCTGACCCGCGCCAAGAAGCGCGAGGCGCAGGGCTTCACCTATAGCTATGACATGCTGGGCGAGGCGGCGATGACCGCGCGCGACGCGGCGCGCTATGCCGCGGATTACCGCGCCGCGATTGCGGCGATTGCGGGCGCCTGCGTGCCCTTGGACAAGGGCGGGCGGGTCGAGACCAACCCGGGCATTTCGATCAAGCTCTCGGCGCTGCATCCGCGTTACGAGGTGGCGCAGGAGGGCCGCGTGATGGCCGAGCTGGTGCCCGTGGTGCGCGATCTGGCGCGTGCGGCGAAGGCCGCGAACATGGGGCTCAACGTCGATGCCGAGGAGCAGGACCGGCTGGTCCTGTCGCTCAAGGTGATCGGTGCGGTGCTGGCCGATCCGGAGCTGGCCGGTTGGGACGGGTTCGGCGTCGTGGTGCAAGCCTATGGCAAGCGCGCGGGTCTGGCGATCGACTGGCTGGCGGATCTGGCCCGTGGCCTCGATCGGCGGATCATGGTGCGGCTGGTGAAGGGCGCCTATTGGGACAGCGAGATGAAGCGCGCGCAGGTCGAGGGGATGCCGGGCTTCCCGCTCTTCACCTCGAAGACCGCGACCGATGTCAGCTATATCTCGTTGGCGAGCAAGCTCTTTGGTCATGCCGACCGGATCTATCCGCAATTTGCGACCCATAACGCCCATACCGTCGCCGCCGTGCTGGAGCTGGCGCAGGGCCGTCCGTTCGAATTCCAGCGCCTGCATGGCATGGGCGAGCGGCTGCATGACATCACCCTGTCGGAAACCCGCGGCCGCTGCCGGATCTATGCGCCGGTGGGCGCGCATCGCGACCTGCTGGCCTATCTGGTCCGGCGCCTGCTGGAAAACGGCGCGAATTCGAGCTTCGTGCATCAGATCGTGGACGAGGCGGTGAGCCCCGAAGAGATCGCCCGCGACCCCTTCGCGGCGGAATTTCGCGCCCCTGGCGGCTTGCTCGCGCCCGCCGATCTGTTCGGTGCGCGCGGCAATTCGGCGGGCTTTGATCTGAGCGATGAAGAGACGCTCGCGCGGATCGCGGCGGCGCAGGCGGGGGCTTTGCCCGATGCCGGGCCGATCGTGGCGGGGGTGGTGAGTGGCGCCGCTGTGCCGGTCGAGAACCCGGCGACCGGCGCGGTGGTGGCGCAGGTGACCGAGGCCGATGGCGTTTGCGTCGAGGGCGCGCTGGCTGCGGCCGCGGTCTGGGACGCAAGCCCGGCCGAGCGTGCCGCCGTGCTGCGCCGCGCGGCGGCGCTTTATCAGGACAACTTCGGCCCGATCTTTGCGGCGCTGACCGCAGAGGCGGGCAAGACCCTGAACGATGCGGTGGGCGAGCTGCGTGAGGCGGTGGATTTCCTCAATTACTATGCCGCCGAGAGCGCGGCCGCGACCGGCCGCCCGCGCGGGGTGATCGTCGCGATCAGCCCGTGGAACTTTCCGCTGGCGATCTTCACCGGCCAGATCGCGGCGGCGCTGATGGCCGGCAATGCGGTGCTGGCAAAGCCCGCCGAGCAGACCCCGGTGATCGCCGCGATGGCGGTGCGGTTGCTGCATCAGGCGGGGGTGCCGCGCGCAGCCCTGCAACTGCTGCCCGGGTCCGGCGCGGTGGTCGGCGCGCAGCTGAGCGCCGATCCGCGGGTCGCGGGCGTGGTCTTTACCGGCTCGACCGAGACGGCGCAGCGCATCAACCGTGCGATGGCCGCCCATCTCGCGCCCGGCGCGCCGCTGATCGCGGAGACCGGCGGCCTCAATGCGATGGTGGTGGACAGCACCGCTTTGCCCGAACAGGCGCTGCGCGATATCGTGGCGGCGGCCTTCCGCTCGGCCGGGCAGCGCTGCTCGGCACTGCGCTGCCTCTATCTACAAGAGGATATCGCGCCGCATATGATCGAGATGATCAAGGGCGCGATGGATCAGCTGGTTCTGGGCGATCCGGCCGATCTGCGCACCGATGTCGGGCCCTTGATCGACGCCCGGGCCTGGGGCGCGATTGCCCGCTATATCGAGGAGCGCCACGACCGCCTGATCCATCAGGTCGAGGCCCCGGCGACCGGCCATTTCCTTGCGCCGACGCTGCTGCGCGTGTCGGGGATCGAGGATCTGCCGCGCGAGATCTTCGGCCCGGTGCTGCATGTCGCGACCTTTGCCGCCGGGGACCTGCCGAAGGTGATCGCCGCGATCAATGCGCGCGGCTTCGGGCTGACCTTCGGGCTGCATACCCGGATCGACGGGCGCGTGCAGGAGGTGGCCGAGGCGGTCCATGCCGGCAATATCTATGTGAACCGCAACCAGATCGGCGCGGTGGTGGGCAGCCAGCCCTTTGGCGGCGAGGGGCTCTCGGGCACCGGGCCGAAGGCGGGCGGGCCGTTCTATCTGCCGCGGTTCTTCGCGCCGGGCGCGACGCAGGCGCCGGTGATGGAACAGCTGATGCCGGGGCCGACGGGCGAGCTGAACCGCCTGCGGCTGAGCCCGCGCGCGCCGCTTCTGTGTCTGGGCCCCGATGCGGCGGCGCAGGTCGCGGCGGTGCAGGCGATGGGCGGGCGTGCCGAGGCGGCCGAGGGGCTCGCGCCCGAGGCGCTGGCCACGCGCGAGGGCTTCTCGGGCGTCCTCTGGTCGGGCGATGCGGCGCGGGGCCGGGCGATTGCCGCGGCGCTGGCCGCGCGTCCCGGGCCGGTCCTGCCGCTGATCACCGGCGCGCCGGATGTGGCGCATCTGTTCCACGAGCGGCATCTGTGCATCGACACGACCGCCGCGGGGGGCAATGCCGCGCTGCTTGCGGGCTAGGCGGGCCGCTCAGCCGCGCGCCCTCAGAAAGGCCTCGAAGGCGGCGAGGCTCGCGTCAGAGACGTGATGCTCGATCCCCTCGGCGTCGAGCTCGGCCACCTTTTCGGGCACGCCGAGCGCGATCAGCAGCTCGACCACGACCCGGTGGCGCGCGCGCACCCGTTCGGCCAGCGCCGCGCCCGCCTCGGTCAGGAAGACCCCGCGATAGGGCCGCGCGGTGGCCAGCCCCTCGCGCTTGAGCCGCGCGATGGCCTTGGTGGCGGTGGGCTGCGCAACCCCCATCCGCGCCGCCAGATCGGCCACCCGCGCCTCGCCCATCTCGGCGATCAGATCGCCGATCATCTCGACATAATCCTCGAGCAGCGCCACCGCCTGCACCTCGCGCGCGCGGGTGAAGCGGTCGGCCTGATCTTCGGGGCGGGGGGGCGTGTCGGTCACGGGCGGTTCCTTTGCGATGGCATCCCCTATCGCGGGAATGCTCTATAGCCAAGGCTTCATTTTGAGCGGACGGGAATTTTGGGCGGGCCAATGCTGCGCTGCAAAGAAAAGGTCAGGGCAATCTGAATTTAGCCTTGCAGAAAGTATGCCCAAGGCTATTTTCGGCCGGGTGAACAGGGGGACGCCCGGAATGCCAAGCCTGACCGAGAAGACCCAAAGCGGCATTGCCGCGGTGCTGGCGGGCGAGCGCGGCGGCTGGCGCGGCCGTCTGCTGTTCGCCGGGCCCGCGGTCATCGCCTCGGTCGCCTATATGGACCCGGGCAATTATGCGACGAACATTCAGGCGGGGGCGGGCTATGGCTATACGCTGCTGTGGGTCGTGCTCTTGGCCAACCTGATCGCGATGCTGTTTCAGGCGCTCTCGGCGCGGCTCGGCATTGTCACCGGCAAGAACCTTGCCGAGCTCGCGCGCGACAACTTTCCGCGGCCGATCGTCTGGATCATGTGGGCGGTGTCCGAGGTGGCGGCGATGGCGACCGATCTGGCCGAATTCCTCGGCGGTGCGATTGGGCTGGCGCTTCTGTTCAATCTGCCGCTGATGGTCGGCATGGTGATCACCGCGCTGGTGACCTATGGGATCCTCTTGTTCGAGCGGCAGGGGTTCCGGCCGATGGAGCTGATCATCGGCGCGCTCGTGGGGGTGATTGGGCTCTGCTATCTGGCGGAACTCGTGATCGCGCCGATCGACTGGGGCGCGGCGGCGGGGGGGCTGATGACGCCGGTCATGCCCGATGCGGCGGCGCTGACGATTGCGGTGGGGATCATCGGCGCGACCGTGATGCCGCATGCGATCTATCTGCATTCGGGGCTGACGCAGGCGCGCGCCACCACGCATTCCGAGGCCGAGACGCGCCGGGTGCTGGGCTTTTCCAATACCGAGGTGGTGGTGGCGCTGGCCGTGGCGGGCATGGTCAATATGGCGATGGTGATGATGGCGGCGAGCGCCTTTCATCAGGGCCATGCCGAGGTGGCCGAGATCGAGACCGCCTATCACACGCTGACGCCTCTGCTAGGGGCTGCGGCGGCGGGGATGTTCCTCGCCTCGCTGATCGCCTCGGGGATTTCCAGCTCGGTCGTGGGCACGATGGCGGGGCAGATGATCATGCAGGGCTTCCTGCATATCCGGGTGCCGGTCTGGCTGCGGCGGCTGGTGACCATGGTGCCGGCCTTTGCGGTGGTGGCGGCCGGGGTCAATGCCACGCAGGCGCTGGTGATCAGCCAGGTGATCCTGTCGATTGCGCTGCCGGTGCCGATGGTGGCGCTGATCCTCTTCGTGACGCGGCGCGAGATCATGGGGCCGTTTGTCGTCGGCCCCGGGGTGCGGGCGCTGGCGCTGATCGGCGCGGCGGCGGTGCTGGGGCTGAATTTCGTTCTGCTGGCCGAATTTTTCGGTCTGCCGATCCCGTTTCTGGCGGGCTGATCACCAACGCGCCGCATCGCGCCCGAGCGGCCCGGCCCGGTGGCGCCAGACCGGCCCCGCGCCGCCCAGAGTAATCGGAAAGCCCACCCGCCGCGCCGGGCCCCAATCGGTTTCCTCGATCTCGGGCGCCAGATCCGCCGCGCCCATCGGCGCCCAGTCGCCGCCCGCCTCGGTCATCCCCGCGCCGGTCAGCAGCGCCGCGGTGCGCGCGAGCGACAGCCGCGCCGACATCACCGCCCCCGTCGCCGCCCGGAGCCGCAGCGCACGCGCCACCGCCGCCGCCATCAGATAGCCCGTGGCATGGTCGAGCGCCTGCACCGGCAGCGGCACCGGGCGATCCGCGCCCGCGGCCTGCATCCCCGCCGCGGCGATCCCGCAGCTCATCTGCACCAGACTGTCAAAGCCGCGCCGCCCGGCCCAAGGCCCGCTCCAGCCATAGGCATCGAGCGTCACCTCGATCAGCCCCGGCGCCATGCGGCGGCGCATCTCGGCACCGAGGTCAAGCCCCTCGAGCGCGCCGGGGCGATAGCCATGCACCAGCACATCGGCGCCGCGGATGAGCTCGGCAAATGTCGCGCGGCCAGTGGGGTCGCGCAGGTCCAGCCGCGCCAGGCGCTTGCCCAGCGTCACCTCGGGCTCGACCCCGGGCTCGGACCACTCGGGCGGGTCGATCCGCAACACACGCGCGCCGAAGCCCGCCAGAAGCCGTGACGCCACCGGCCCGGCCAGCACCCGCGTCAGGTCGAGCACCCGGAGCCCCGCCAGTGGCAGGGACTGGGCCGGGCCCTCGGTGACTTGCGCCCAGTGGATCAGCGGCTCGGCCGCGACCGCCGCGCCTTGCGGATGCGCGGCCCAGGCCGCCAGATCGTGCATCGCCGCCGCCGCGCCGCCTGCGGCCACCACTGCGGTTTCCAGCGCATCGCGGGGCCAGCTGCGGACCGCCTCGGCCACCGCGGCGCGCGTGGGGTCGCAGTCCAGCACGGCAAGCGCCGCGGCCCGGTGATGCGGGGCGTTCGTGTGCAGCCGGATCCAGCCATCGGCGGTGGCATAATCGCCCGCGATCGGGTCCCAGGGCGCGGGGATCGCCCAACCCTGCGGCTGCAGCGTCATGCCAAACCAAAGCAGCGCGCGGCGGGCGTTCAGCGTTACGGCCTTGGCGCCGCTCAGCGCGCCGATCTCACCCGCCGCCGCCGCCATTGAGGTGAGCGCAAGGCCGGTCACGTCGAACTGGGCGGGCAGGCGGGCCGGGGCTTGAAGCGTGACGGCGGGGGCCGGTTCGGGGCCGAGGGCGGCAGCGATGGCGGCGGCGAAAGGATGGTTGAGCATGGGGCACCTCCGGGCTTTGGCCCAGCTAAGCGCGCGATTGACCGGGGCTCAATCTTGATAAAGATAATCAATATGTTTGAGGGCGAGTTCATCGATTCCGGCACGGCCTGCGCGCGGCTCGGCGTGCGGGCGCAGACGCTTTATGCCTATGTCAGCCGGGGGCTCTTGCGGGTGCAGACCGACCCGGGCGATGCGCGCCGCAGCCTCTATGCGCGGGCCGATGTCGAGGCGCTGGCCGCGCGCCACCGCCGCCCCCGGGCGCGGGCCGAGGTTGCCGCGCGGGCGATCCGTTGGGGCGATCCGGTGCTGGATACCGCGATTTCCGATGTGCGCGACGGCGCGCTGTGGTTCGGCGCGCGGCTTGCGGTCGATTGTGCCGAGGCGATGAGCCTCGAAGAGGTCGCGGCGCATCATTGCCGGGTGGCGGATTGGGGCCCGGCGGGCACCGGGCGCGCCCCAGCAAGCTGCGGCGCGGGGTTGGAGGGGGGCGCCGCAG
>JACXUS010000115.1 GCA_014763785.1 Sphingomonadales bacterium
GCGCGCCCCTATAACCGCCGCCTTGACGCCGCCGACGCCGCGGCGCTGGTGGCCGAGTATGATCTGATCCTTGACGGCAGCGATAATTTCGAGACGCGCTATGCGCTGAATGCGGCCTGCGTGGCGGCGGGCAAGCCGCTTCTGTCGGGCGCCATCGCGCAATGGGAGGGGCAAATCTCGCTCTTCGATCCGGCGCAGGGCGCGCCGTGCTATGCCTGCCTCTTTCCGCAGGCGCCCGCGCCGGGGCTCGCGCCCTCTTGCGCCGAGGCGGGCGTGGTCGGTGCGCTGCCCGGCGTCGTGGGCAGCATGATGGCGGCCGAGGCGATCAAGGCGATCACCGGGGCCGGGGCCTCGGCGCGCGGGCGGCTGATGATCTATGATGCGCTCTGGGGCGAGAGCCGGCAGATTGCCGTGCAGCGGCGCGCCGATTGCGCTATCTGCGGGCGGCACTGAGCGCGCTGGACAGGCCCCGGGCCCTCGCCTAGCGTGGGGCGAGTTTGTGACAGGAGCCCCCCGATTAAAGTTTCCGTTCTGCTGGCCGCCCTGCTGGCCGCGGCTCCCGCGCTGGCCGATCTGCCCGATCTGGGCGGCCGCGCCGTGAGTGTGGTCACCGAAAACGCCTATCCGCCGCTGCAATTCGTCGATGCGAGCGGCGCGGCGGTGGGTTGGGAATATGATGCGATGGCCGAGATCGCCAAGCGGATCAACATCGCCGTCACCTATGAGAATTCCAGCTGGGACGCGATGATCCCCGCGGTGTCGGCGGGGCAGTTCGACATCGGCATGACCGGCATCACGATCCGCGATGACCGCAAGGAGGCGGTCGATTTCTCCGAGCCCTATATGCGCTCGGAAATGGTGATGATGGTGCGCGGCGATGAAAGCCGCTTTGCCGATGCCGCCGGTTTCGCCGGCGATCCGGGCCTCTTGATGGCCGCGCAGCCGGGCACCACGCCCTTCTATGTCGGCGTCTATGAGGTGCTCGACGGCAATGAGGCCAATCCCCGGATCAAGATGTTCGAGACCTTCGGCGCGGGGGTTGCGGCGCTGCGGGCGGGCGATGTCGATCTGGTGCTGACGGACGGCACCTCGGGGCGGGCTATGTCGCGGCCTCGGATGGTGCGCTGAAGATCGTGGGCGAGAAGCTTGGCGCCGAGGATTTCGGCTTCATCTTCCCGAAGGGCTCCGACCTTGTGGCGCCGGTCAATGCGGCGATTGAGGCGATGCGCGCCGATGGCACGCTCGAGGCGCTCAACACCAAATGGTTCCTCGACTACAAGATGGGGGAATGAGGGCACCCGCAGACCGCGATTTTCCCTGGTGGCTCGTGGTGCTTGGCGCCGCGGGCCTTTTCACCTTCGCCCATGTGCTGAGCGACGCGCTCTATGCCAAGGTGCTGGCAACGCTTTCGAAGGGGATCGGCATCACGGTTCTGGTGACGCTGGTGGCCTTTGCCGGGGCGAGCGTTCTGGGGCTCGGGCTGGCGCTGGCGACGCTCTCGCGGTCCCTCGTGCTGCGGCAGGCGGCGCGGCTCTATATCGAGGTGATGCGCGGCGTGCCGATCATCGTTTTGCTCCTCTATGTCGCCTTCGCGCTGGTGCCGATGGTGGTTGCGGGCTGGAATGCGCTCGGCCTGCCGCAGGCCTCGGCGCGGGGATTTCCGCTCTTGTGGCGGGCGGTGCTGGCGCTGTTGCAGGCCTATTCGGCCTTCATTGCCGAGGTGTTTCGCGCGGGGCTTCTGTCGGTCGATCCGGGGCAGATCGAGGCGGCCGAGGCGCTGGGCCTTGGGCCGTGGCAGCGGTTTCGCCTGATCGTGCTGCCGCAGGCTTTGCGCACCATCCTGCCGCCCCTTGGCAATGATTTCGTGGCCATGGTCAAGGACAGCTCGCTGGTCTCGGTCCTTGGCGTCGCGGACATCACCCAGCTCGGCAAGGTCACGGCCGCGGGCAATTTCCGCTATTTCGAGACCTATAACATGGTCGCGCTGATCTATCTGACGATGACCATCACCCTCTCGCTGGCGTTGCGGCGCCTTGAGACCCGGCTGCGCGCGCGGGGCGGTTAGGTTCGCCTCCGGCGGGAGTATTTGGACCAAGAAAAAACCCGTTCGCTTTTTCTTGGAGGACATATTCCGGGGGTCATCTTGGGGGCGCCACGGGGGCAAGGTCCAAAGATGACGGGGCTGGCCCCCGCTTCGGCCTTTCCCTTGGCGCGCGCCCGGCCTAGCTTGTCGCCCAAAGGAGACCCCGCATGACCAATCCGCTGCTGACCGACTGGACCGGCCCCTTCGCCCTGCCGCCTTTCGCCGAGATCAAGGATGAGGATTTCGCCCCCGCCTTTGACGTCGCGCTGACCGAGGCGCGCGCCGCGATTGCCGCCATCGCCGAGACCCCCGAGGCCCCCAGCTTCGCCAATACGATCGACGCGCTGGAACTGGCCGAAGCGGCGCTCGACCGCGTTTCGGGGGTGTTCTACAACCTTGCGGGGGCCGACAGCACGCCCGCGCGCGAGGCCTTGATGCGCGATCTGGCGCCCAAGATGGCGGCGTTTTCGTCGGAGGTGACGATGAACGCGGGCCTCTTCGCGCGGATCGAGGCGCTTTGGGGGGCGCGCGACACGCTGGGGCTGAGCCCCGAACAGGCGCGGGTGCTCGAGCTATACCACCAGATGTTCGTGCGTTCGGGGGCGGGGCTTTCGGGCGAGCAGGCCGCGCGGATGGCCGCGATCAAGGAGCGTCTGGCGGTGCTCTCCACCGCATTCTCGCAAAACCTGCTGGCGGACGAGCGCGACTGGTTCCGCCCGCTGTCCGAGGAGGAGCTGGAGGGCCTGCCCGATTTCGTCATCGAGGCCGCCCGGGCGGCCGGGGCCGAGCGGGGCGCCGCGGGGCCGGTTCTGACGCTGAACCGCTCGCTGATCGTGCCGTTTTTGCAATTCTCGCCGCGCCGCGACCTGCGCGAGATCGCCTATGAGGCCTGGGTGGCGCGCGGCGCGAATGGCGGGGCGACCGACAACCGCGCGCTGGCGGCCGAGATCCTGAGCCTGCGCGAGGAGCGGGCAAACCTCTTGGGGTTCAAGAGCTTCGCCGATTACAAGCTCGAGCCCGAGATGGCCAAGACCCCGGCGCAGGTGCGCGACCTGTTGATGCGGGTCTGGGCGCCCGCCCGCGCGCAGGCCGAGCGCGATGCCGCCAAACTGACCGCGATGATGCACGAGGACGGGATCAACGGCGATCTCGAGGCTTGGGATTGGCGTTATTATTCCGAGAAACGCCGCGCCGCCGAGTTCGATTTCGACGAAGGGCAGCTGAAACCCTATCTCTCGCTCGAGGCGATGCTGGGCGCGATGTTCGACACGGCGAACCGGCTGTTCGGGCTGGAATTCCGAGAGATTGAGGGTCCCTTCTATCATCCCGACGTGCGCGGCTGGGAGGTCACGCGGGGCGGCCAGCATGTCGCGGTGTTCTTGGGCGATTATTTCGCGCGCGGCTCGAAACGTTCGGGGGCGTGGTGTTCGGCGATGCGTTCGCAGCGCAAGCTGGGTGCCGATGTGCGGCCGATCGTCGTCAATGTGTGCAACTTCGCCAAGGGCGATCCGGCGTTGCTGTCGCACGACGACGCGCGCACGCTGTTTCATGAATTCGGCCATGCGCTGCATCAGATGCTGTCGGATGTGACCTATCAATTCATCTCGGGCACCTCCGTTGCCCGCGATTTCGTCGAGCTGCCGAGCCAGCTTTACGAGCATTGGCTCGACGTGCCCGAGGTGCTGGAGAAACACGCCCGCCACTGGAAGACGGGCGAGGCGATGCCCGCCGCGCTGCGGGCGAAGCTCGAGGCCGCCGCGACCTATGATCAGGGCTTTGCCACGGTCGAATATGTCGCCTCGGCGCTGGTCGATCTGGCGTTTCACGAGGGCGCGGCGCCCGCCGATCCGATGGCGATGCAGGCGCAGGTGCTGGCCGATCTGGGCATGCCGCGCGCGATCCGGATGCGTCATGCGACGCCGCATTTCGCGCATGTCTTCTCGGGCGACGGCTATTCCGCGGGCTATTACAGCTACATGTGGTCCGAGGTGATGGATGCCGATGCCTTCGCGGCGTTTGAGGAGGCGGGCGACCCCTTTGACCCCGCGACCGCGGCGCGGCTGGAAAAATACATCCTTGCCGCCGGGGGCTCGCGCGCGCCCGACAGCCTCTATACCGCGTTCCGCGGCAAGATGCCGGGGGTCGAGGCGCTGTTGAAGGGCCGCGGCCTGCTGGAAGAGGTCTGATTACTCGGGTTTGTCGCGGCCGGGCGTCATCGCGAAGACGAGGCCCGCCGCGGCGAGCATGCTCAGATAGGGGTGATCGCGGATCAGCGCGGGCAGGGCGGTCAGCGCGCCCTGCGCGAGGCTCGATTGCAGCGCCAGCTGCCGCTCGGCGGCGGCGAGGCGCGCGCGCTCTTCGGCGCGGCGGTTCATCAGCGTGACCACGCCCCAGGCAATGGCCGCCGCCACCAGCGCCCCGCCCGCGATCAGCGCCGCCGCCTGCGCCGCGCCCAGCACGGGCGCCAGCGCGAAGAAGGCCGCCACCAGCCCCGCCACATAGGCCGTCAGCAGAAAGAACGCGATCACCACCCCGCCAAGGGCGGTGCGTTTCGCGGCCTGCGCCGGGGGGAGGAGCCCCCCGGCCACACTCATCGCCAGCTGCGCGAGCGGATGCGCCATGATCAGCGCTTGACCATCAGCGCGGCCAGAAAGCCCACGCCCGCCGCGATGCCGACCGCCGCCAGCGGATTGGCGCGGATACCGTCTTCGACGCGGCCCTCGGCCGAGACAAGCCGCGCGCGCGCCTCTTCGGCCGCCGCGCCGGAGCGTTCGGCAACCGCCGCGCCCATCGCGCGGGCCTGTTCGGTCAGCGTTTCGGTGACGCTGCGCGCCTGCTCGCCCGCCTCCGAGGCCTTGGCCCCGCCATAGGCGGCGACGGTCTTGGTCAGCGCGGCGATATCGCCGCTCAGCTTGGCGATCTGCGCCTCGACATCGGCGATGTCGGGGCCATGCGATTTGCCATTCGATTTGGTCGGGTTCAGGGACGCCATGTCTGGTCTCCTTCGGTTGCAAACATCTGACGACAGAACGCGCCAGCCCGCAACCGGTTCCCCTCAGCCCTGCGCCACATCCATATGGATGATCACATCGGCGTTGGGATGAGCCTCGAGGATCGCGCGTTTCAGGCTGGCGGCGATGTCATGCGCGGCCTCGAGCGACTGCGCGCCATCCAGCTCGATATGCAGCTGCACGAAGAGCCGCGCGCCGGCGGTGCGGGTCTTCAGATCATGAAAGCCGCGCACCCCGGGCCAGATCTGCGCGATCTCGGTCAGGCTCTCGATCACCTCGGGCGAGGCTTGCCGGTCCATCAGCGCATGCCAGCCCGCAACCCCGATCCGCATGGCACCACGCAGCATCACCAGCGCCGCGACGATGGCGATCACGCTGTCCACCCGGCCCCAGCCGAAGCGCGCCGAGAGCACCAGCGCAAGGATCGCGCCCAACGTCGGCAGCAGGTCGCCCACATAATGCAGCATGTCGGCGGCCACGACCTTGTTGCCGGTGCGCCGGGCCACGCGCGCCTGCCAGCCGACCAGCGCCAGCGTGATCGTGGCGGAAACCGCCATCACCCAGATGCCCGTCTGTTCCTCGGCCAGTTCGGGCGCCGCATCGCCCGTCAGCCGCAGCACCGCCGCCCAGAGGATCGCAAGCCCCGAGCCCGCCACGAAAACCGCCTGACCCAGCGAGGCCAGATCCTCGACCGAGCTGTGGCCAAAGGCGTGATCCTCATCGGCGGGGCGCGCGGCATAGATGATCGCGCCAAGCCCTGCGGCCGAAATCAGCAGGTCCATCGCCGAATCCGCCAGCGAGGCCGCGATCGACAGCGCCCCCGTGGCGATCAGCGCCCAGAGCTTGAGCGCCACCAGAACCCCCGCCACCGAGACCGAGGCAAGCCCGGCCGAAAGGTTCAGCCGGTGATCGGGATGGGCCTCTGACATGGCAGCACCTCGCGGGTCAGGCGCGCGCAGGGGGCGGGAATCGGGAGGCGCGCGCGGAGGCCCTGGCTAAACGAGGCCGCCCCCTCAGTCACGGATTTCTTCGGGGAAGACGCCCCACAAGGCGGTTTTCGGCAGCCAGCCGTCGGCATCCTCGGCGGTGACTTCGCACCAGTCGCGGGTGCAGTCTTCCAGCTTGGCCAGCGCCCCGGATTCGGCCCGCGCCACGACCTGCGCCCGCGGATCGGGGCGGGCGCGCAGCTCGGCCATGTCTTCCTCGATGATCACCGAACGCACGCCCGAGAGCAGCGAATAATGCACCCAGCCGCCCGCGCCGTCGCGATCCTCGACCCGCCGCCAATGGCCGAATTCCGCGGTGATCTTCAGCGGCATCCCGGCATGGGTGAAGACCCAGTCGATCCGGTGGCTGAGCGAGGGGCCGCGCCGGGCATTGCCCTCGGAGCCCTTGAGCGAGACGAATCGGGGCAGCGGCAGATTGGTCACCGCGCCGCGGCCCTTCTGGGCGGCCACCGATTGCGCCACCGCCAGATCGTCAGGGGGCGGGCCGTCGTCCTCTTCCTGCGCGCGCGCCGGGCTCAGACCGAGCCCCAGAACCAGTGTCAGAACCAGTGTGAACGCCGCGGGGCCGCGTGATTTGCGTGCCCATTCCTGCCGTGTCGCCTGCATCGCCCGTCTGCCGCCTCGTGTCGGGGGCGCCGATCCGTCACGCAATAAAATTGCGCCTGACGGCCAAAAAACGCCATTTTCCCACCTTGGGGGTCTTGTGTCTCCCCCCTTTGCGGGCCACTTTGCACTCAAGCAAGGCCCTATGGAAGAGAGGAGAGCCCGACCATGCCCGCACCGCGGCTGAGTGTTGTCGTGACGCGACGGTTGCCCGAGGTCGTCGAGACCCGGATGAAGGAGCTGTTCGATGCGGAGCTGCGCGAGGATGATCGCCCGCTCTCGCGCGAGGAACTGGTGGCGGCGATGACCCGCGCGGATGTGCTGGTGCCGACGCTGACGGACCGCATCGATGCGGCGATGCTGGCTGCGGCGGGCGACCGGCTGCGGCTGATCGCCAACTTTGGCGCGGGCGTCGATCATATCGACGTGACCTCGGCGCGCTCGCGCGGGGTGCTGGTGTCGAACACGCCGGGCGTCGTGACCGAGGATACCGCCGATATGGTGATGGCGCTGATCCTTGCGGTGACGCGGCGCATCCCCGAGGGGCTGGCGCTGATGCAGGGCGGCACCTGGCAGGGCTGGTCGCCCACCGCGCTGCTGGGCGGGCGGATGGCCGGGCGGCGGCTGGGGATCATCGGCATGGGCCGGATCGGTCAGGCGGTGGCACGGCGCGCGCGGGCCTTCGGCTTGCAGGTGCATTACCACAACCGCCGTCGCCTGCGCCCCGAGACCGAGGCCGAGCTGGGCGCGACCTATTGGGAGAGCCTTGACCAGATGGTCGCGCGGATGGATGTGATTTCGGTCAACTGCCCGCATACGCCCTCGACCTTCCATCTACTCAATGCGCGGCGGCTGAAGATGCTCAAGCCCTCGGCGGTGATCGTGAACACCTCGCGCGGGGAGGTGATCGACGAAAACGCGCTGATCCGCGGGCTGCAGGCGGGCGAGATTGCGGGCGCGGGCCTTGATGTGTTCGAGCATGGCGCGGCCTTCAACCCCGAGCTGCGCGCGCTGCCCAATGTGGTGCTTCTGCCGCATATGGGCTCGGCCACGGTCGAGGGGCGCGCCGAAATGGGCGAGAAGGTGATCATCAACATCAAGACCTTCGCCGATGGTCACCGGCCGCCGGATCTGGTCGTGCCCGGCCAGCTCTAGGCGCCGCGCATTGGCAGGCAAAAGGCCCGGGGTGCAGCGCGCATCCCGGGCCGTTTTGCTTTCCGGTCAAGGGGGCGCCGCCGCGGCTCCGGGGGGCCGCGGCGGCGCGGGTCGGGGCCATTGGCCCCGACCCGGGGCCTCGCGGAGCCTCGGCTTAGCCCTGATATTCGGGCATGGCTTTCAGCTCGGCCTCGGTCGCGGCGATATGCAGCGTGATATCCTCGCCGTCCTGCATCAGGGCGATCTGTTCGGGGTCGATCGCCACCGATTTCTCGCCCATGCCGAGGAAGCCGCCGACATCGACGATCACCCCGGTGATCTGCATCTGGTCATTCAGCACGACGTCGCTCACATCGCCGACCGTCTCCCCATTCGGGCCCCAGATGGTCTTGCCATGCAGTTCGTCGGCGGTCATCGCGTCCCAGGCGGCGCGGGTGTCGGTGTCCAGCGTGACCTGCGGCGCGGCGCTGTTCTGGGTCATCGGGTCGCTGTTCATCGCGCCCTCGCCCTGGGTCCCGATCGTGCCCTCGGGCATCGGCGTGACCTCGAGGTCCTGCGCCATCACCGGCATCGCGAGGGTCAGGCCGAGGACGGTGGGGATCAGAAAGCGTTTCATGGGTCTCTCCTTTGGGTGACGCGCCCGGGGGCGCCTTGCGCGGCAAGCCGCGGCTCGTGACAGGGAAACCCGCCCGCGGCCCATGCGTTCCGGGGCGCGAGATCACATTGATTTCAAGGGGGTGGCGGGAACCCGCCTAGTGGCTGAGCCGGGTGATCTGCTCGGGGCGGTCGGCCAGCAGGGGGTGGGG
>JACXUS010000409.1 GCA_014763785.1 Sphingomonadales bacterium
CCTGCTGGCCCTCGTCCGGCACGAAGGACTCGTGCCCGGACCCTATCTCGATGTGAAACAGGTCTGGACCTTCGGCATCGGCCACACGGCCGCGGCCGGACCTCCCGATCCGGCCACCATGCCGCGCGGCATGCCCGGCGATCTCGATGCCGGGATCCGCGAGGCGTTCCGGGTCTTCCGGGCCGACCTCGCGCGTTACGAGGCCGCCGTCCTGCGCGCCGTGAAGGTGCCGTTGGCGGCGCACGAGTTCGATGCGCTGGTCAGCTTCCACTACAACACCGGCGGCATCGCCACGGCTGCGCTGACCCGGCACCTCAATGCCGGAAATCGCGTTGCAGCCGGCGACGCGTTTCTGAACTGGCGGCGACCGGCCTCGATCATTCCGCGCCGGGAAGCCGAGCGCGACCTGTTCCGCCACGCCCGCTATCCCGGCGGCACGATCCCGGTCTGGTCCGTGGACCGCACGGGCCGCGTGGACTTCTCCCGGCCGATCCGTCGCCTGACCGAGGATGAGGCTCTGGCCTTGGCTCGCGCTCCGTTGCCGCCGGTCCTCGATCCTGCGCCCCACGCGCCGACCGGCTGGCTCGCCCGGCTGGCCGCCTTCTTCTCCACCCTGATCCGGAGGGCCTGACCCATGCGTTACATCCGTCCGACCTCGCTCACCTGGTGGGCGGGACTGCTCGCCATGCTCACCGGCATCGCCTCCCTCGCATTGCCTTCCACTGGGCCGCTCGGGGAACTCTCCCGTCTCGTCGCGCTGCTTGCCGGCAGCGGCGATGCCTCGCCCGCGGGACTGATGTTCCTCGGTCTGGGCCTCATCGGCCTGCGCGACCGGATCGAGCGCGGGTTCCGCGGCGATGCTTGAGTTCCTCGCAGGTGTGGTCGTGGGTGGCTGCCTCGGAGTCTTCGTCGCAGCCCTCTGCGTCGCCGCCGCGCGCGGGGAGCAGGACGATGGCTGATCTCTTCATCTGGCTGGTCGCGGCTCTAGGCGCGGTCGGGGGCGTCGTCTTCGGCCGGGTCTGGGGCCGCGTGGAAGGGGAATGCGCAGGCAAACGGGAGGCGGAACGCGATGCCATGGAAGACAATAACAACCGTGTCGAGCGCGGGCGGGATGCGGTTCGTGACGGCCGCCGCGCTGGCGATCCCGCTGACCGGCTGCGCCGCAACGATGGGCGCTGGTGACGCGGGCTGTGCTTCCTATGCCGAGGCGCGGCTCGCCCGGCCTGCAGCAGAGACCGTCGCAGAGGTGCCGTCCGCATGGGCGGACTGGATCGCCGATCTCGACGACCGCATGACGGGAACCTGCCGATGAAATCCCTCTCGCCCGCACTGCAGGCCCATCTCGACGAGGGCACGACCACGCTCGCCTGGTGCTGGCGGATCACGCGGGCCGACGGCGTCACCTTCGGCTTCACCGATCACGACCGGACACTCGCCTTCGATGGGACGGACTTCGAGCCCGAGAGCGGTCTGACGGCCTCGGAGGTGCGGTCGGGCTCGGACCTGTCGGTCGATGCGCAGGACGCCGAGGGCGTGCTGACCTCCGACCGGATCACCGAGACCGACATTCTCGACGGCCGCTGGGACAACGCCGAGGTCGAGATCTGGCGGGTGAACTGGGCCGACACCGGGCAGCGCGTGCTGATGCGCCGCGGGGCCATCGGCCAGATCCGGCGCGGGCGGCTCGCTTTCGTCGCCGAAGTCCGCTCGCTCGCCCATGTGCTGGGCCAGACGGTGGGACGGACCTTCCAGGCGACCTGCGACGCCGCGCTCGGCGATGGGCGCTGCGGCGTCGATCTCGATGATCCGGCGTTCAAGGGCGCGGGCGCCGTCATCGATCTGCTGCGCGACCGGGCCTTCACCGCCTCGGGGCTCGGCGGGTTCGCCTCCGGCTGGTTCACCTTCGGCACGCTGGACTGGACGAACGG
>JACXUS010000116.1 GCA_014763785.1 Sphingomonadales bacterium
CTCAGCGCCCCTCAAACAGCTTGCGAACGTGATCAAGGTCTTCCGGCGTGTTCACGTCGATGGGCACGGTCGGCGTCAGGCACACATCGATTCGCATGCCGTCTTCCAGCGCGCGCAGCTGCTCCAGCTTTTCCCGCAGCTCCAGGCCGGAAGGAGGGAGCGAGACGAACCGGTCCAGCGCGCTGCGCCGGTAAGCATAGACCCCGATGTGCTGGTAAAGCGGGCCGGGCCCTGTGGGGGCCGTTGCCCGGGTGAAATAGAGGGCGCGGAAGCGTTCGCCTTCCACCGGCGTCACCACGGCCTTCACGAAGGCCGGGTTGTTGCGGCCCTCTTCGGTGCGGATTTCGGTCATGATGGTGCCGATATCAACAGCCGGATCGGCCAGCGGCAGGCAGCGCACCCCGCCCATCGAGACACTGGTGATCGAGGCGGGCACCAGCGCGCAGCCGAACCCCGCCGCCACCAGCGCCATCGCGGTGAAGCCATCGCCCACCACCTGCGCCACATTGGGCGCAAAGCCCGCCTCGTGGCAAAGCCCGGTGACCTTCTCGACAAAGCCCTGCGCGCGCGAGGCGGGAAACAGCACCAGCGGTTCGGCCGCCAGTTCGGCCAGCGCGATCTCGCGGCGTCCGTCGAAGGGACCCGGATCGGGCACAACGGCAAAGAGCGGCTCGCGCGCCAGCTCCTCGATCACGAGCCCGGGCACCGGCGTCAGCATCCGGTTGAAGCCAAGGTCGATGGAGCGGTTCTGCAGCGCCTCGATCTGCCCCGCCTTGTCCAGCGCATGCATCACCACCTTCACATCCGGATAGCGGCGCTTGAAGTCCAGAATGATGCGCGGAATGAAGCTGAGGATCGCGGTGCCGAAGATCGCGATGTCGATCCGGCCAAGCCCGCCTTCGGCCGCGCGATGCACCCGGTCGGCGGCCTGCGCAAGCAAGCCCACGATGTTGCGCGCCTCATCCAGAAACAGCGCACCCGCGGGCGTCAGCTCGACCCCGCGCGGGGTGCGGTCGAACAATTGCGCGCCGAGCGTTTCCTCCAGCGCCTGAATCTGGCGGGTGATCGGCGGCTGGCTGACATGCAGCCGTTCCGCCGCGCGGCCGAAGTGCAATTCCTCGGCCACGGCGATGAAATAGCGAAGCTGGCGCAGGTTCATGAGCGCTCCTCCCCGGGCAAGGTCGCGCGGATGCGACGATTAGGCAAGCCGGTCCGGCCGGGACGCGAGAGGGTAGAGCGGGGGAGGCGCGCCCCGGCCGGGGGCCGCCCTCAGAGCTTGATGCAGAGGTTCGACCGTTCGGTGTAGAATTCCAGCGAATGGACCCCGCCCTCGCGCCCGATGCCGGAGGATTTCGAGCCGCCAAACGAGGTGCGCAGATCGCGCAGGAACCACGAATTCACCCAGATCAGACCGGCCTCCATCGCGGCGCCGACGCGATGCGCGCGGCTGAGGTTCTCGGTCAGGATCGTGGCCGAGAGCCCGTATTGCGTGTCATTGGCCATCGCGATCACCTCGTCTTCGGTATCGAAGGGCTGGATATGGCAGCAGGGGCCGAAGATTTCCTCGCGCACGATGGGGCTGTCCTCGGGCAGGCCGGTCCAGATCGTGGGCTCGATGAAGAAGCCCTGATCGCGGGCGTCACCAAATTGCGGCACGCCGCCGCCGGTGACCACGGTCGCGCCCAGCTCGCGGGCCTTGGCGTAATAGGACAGCACCTTGCGGCGGTGCTCATCCGAGATCAGCGGGCCGATGGTCGCGCCGGGCGTGTCCGGGCCGCCCTGCACCAGCGCCTCGGCCCCGGCCTTGAGGCGCGCAACGAAGGTGTCGAAGACCGGACGCTCGACATAGATCCGCTCGGTGCCAAGGCAGACCTGCCCGGTATTGGCAAAGACCGAGCGCATCGCGACCTCGATCGCCTTGTCCATGTCGCAATCGGCAAAGACGATGGCGGGGTTCTTGCCGCCCAGCTCAAAGGACACATCGCGCAGCCCGCGCGCGGCCTGTTTCATGATCGCCTCGCCGGTGCGGGTTTCGCCGGTGAAGGTGATGCCATCCACCCGCGGATGCTGGGTCAGCAACTCGCCCGCCGAGCCCGGGCCGAAACCCTGGATCACGTTGTAGACGCCCTTCGGGATGCCGACCTCGTTCATCACCTCGCCCAGAAGCGTCGCGGTGGCGGGGCTTTCCTCCGAGGGTTTCACCACGACCGTATTGCCGCAGGCCAGCGCCGGGCCGACCTTCCACGTCATCAGCAGGAAGGGCGCGTTCCACGGCGAAATCACCCCGATCACGCCTTTCGGGCGGTGCAGTTCCAGGTTCGCCGCCCCCCGGCCATCGGGGGTGTCCATGTGGAAATACTCGCCCCCGGTGTTCTTCATCATCTCGGCGAAGATGCGGAAATTGGCCGCGCCGCGCGGGATCTCGACCTTTTCGGCGAAATGGCGGGTGTGGCCGGTGTCCTGCACCTCGGCCTCCATGAAATCGGCGCGGCGGGCGTCGATGGCATCGGCGAGCCGCATCAGCAGATCGCAGCGCTCGGCCTTGGGCATCTTGCCCCAGGGCCCCTTCAGCGCGGCGGCGGCAGCCGCGACCGCATCCGCGACATCCTCGGCCAGAGCCTCGTGCACGCGGGCGATCACCTGCCCGTTCGAGGGCGAGATCTTGTCGAAGAGCTGCCCCGATTTGGCATCGCGGTAGGCCCCGTCGATGAACAGGCGATGGGTAATCATGGTGTCCTCCCTAGCGGTCTTTGGGGGCCTTGCGGTCCTTGGGCGGCAAGGTAGGCGAGGGGCGCGATACTCGCCAATGCTTTCGGCGCAGCCTGCCGATACCGAATGCGCATCGCGTCCCGCTGGCGCCGATGCCGGAACCGTATCAGACCCCGCCCGTCAAAGTATTGGAGCGTATCGCCGCGCGGGCCTAGCCTTGACCCCGGAGGCGGTCTGTCCGGCCGGTTCGGCGCAGGCCGGACCCCGGAATGACCGGAACGGAGGAACCATGCTGGAGACGCACAGGATTGCGGAGCTGGGCGATGCGCTGTGGGCGGCGCTGCGCAGCGGGCGGCCGATGGCCAAGATCAGCGAGCTCGAACCCGAGAGCGACATCGAGGATGCTTATCGCATCCAGCTGCATATGCTGGGGCTGCGGCTTGCGGCGGGCGATGAGGTGGTGGGCAAGAAGATCGGCCTGACCTCGCGCGCGATTCAGGATGCGCTGGGCGTCTATCAGCCCGATTTCGCGCAGGTGACGCGGCGGATGCTGTTCGAGAATGGCGCGACGATTGATCTGGGCATGCTGATGCAGCCGCGGCTGGAGGGCGAGCTGGCCTTCCGGCTGAAATCCGACCTGATCGGGCCGGGCGTGACGGTCAGCGATGTGATCCGCGCGACCGACTATGTGACGCCCTGTTTCGAGATCGTCGATACCCGCTTTCAGGACTGGAAGATCCGGATTCAGGACACGGTGGCCGATAATGCCTCCTGCGGGGTCTTCGTGCTGGGCGAGGCCCGTGTCGATCCGCGCGATCTGGACCTGAGCCTTGCGGGGATGGTGATCGAGAAGAACGGCGAAGTGGTCGCGACCGGCGCGGGCGCGGCGGTGCAGGGCTCGCCCGTGATGGCGGTGGCGTGGCTTGCCAATACGCTCGGCCGCCTCGGCATTCCGCTGCGGGCGGGCGAGATCATCCTGTCGGGCGCGCAGGCGCCGCTGCTTGAGGTGCGCGACGGCGATCATTTCACCTGCGAGATCGCGGGCGTGGGCCGCTGCGAGATGCGCTTTGCCGGGAGGGCGATGGTATGAGCCTTGATCAGATGACGGGCCTTGACGATGAGGCGATCCACCGGCTGGCCGAGCGCGTCGAGACCGCGCAGCGCTATGCCGTGCCGATCCACAAGCTGACCGACGATTACCCCGGCCTGACGATTGCCGAGGCGTATCGCGTGCAGACCGCCTTGCGCCGCAGCTATGAGCGCCGCGGCCAGCGGGTGACCGGCTGGAAGGCGGGGCTCACCTCGAAGCCGAAGATGGCGCAGATGGGCGTTTCGACGCCGGGCGTGGGCTTTCTGACCGATGCGATGGAATGCGCGGCCAATGCGCGGATCCCGCTTGCCGGGCTGATCCATCCGCGGGTCGAGGCCGAGATCGCCTTTGTCACCAAGGCCGAGCTTGCGGGCCATGTGACCCGCGATCAGGTGCTGGCCGCCACCGATTATGTGCAGCCTGCGCTCGAGATCATCGACAGCCGCTTCACCGGGTTCAAGTTCGATCTGCCCTCGGTGCTGGCGGATAACTCGTCCTCGGCGCGCTATGTGCCGGGCGGGCGGATGCGGCGCCCGGACGCGATCGACCTGCGCACGGTGGGCGTGGTTCTGGAACATAACGGCGAGATCGCGCAGATCGGCGCCGGGGCCGAGGTGCTGGGCCACCCGGCCGAAGCCATCGCGATGCTGGTCGGCGTGCTGGCCGGGATGGGCGAGGTGCTGCCCGCGGGCAGTTTCGTGATGGCCGGCGCCATCACCGCCGCCGTCGCGGTCAACCCCGGCGACTGCATCACCGCACGATTTTACGAGATGGGCTCGATCACGGTGAGTTTCACCGCATGAGCCGAAAGGAGGAGAGGATGCGCAAGATCAGATGCGCGCTGATCGGTTCGGGCAATATCGGCACCGACCTGATGTTCAAGCTGCTGCGCTCGGAGGTGCTGGAGCCGGTCTGGATGGTCGGCATCGACCCCGCGTCGGACGGGCTGAAGCGCGCCGCCGAAAAGGGGCTGAAGGTGACCCATGAGGGCGTCGACGGGCTTTTGCCCCACGTCGAGGCCGACGGGATCGAGATCGCCTTCGATGCGACCTCGGCCTATGTCCATGCCGAGAACTCGCGCAAACTGAATGCGCTGGGCGTTCTGATGATCGACCTGACGCCCGCCGCCATCGGGCCGCTCTGCGTGCCGCCGGTCAATCTGGCGGCGCTGTCGGGGCAGGTGCCGATGAGTGTCAACATGATCTCTTGCGCGGGGCAGGCGACGATCCCGATCGTGGCTGCGGTGGGCGCGGTGCAGACCGTCGATTATGCCGAGATCATCGCCTCGCTCAGCTCGAAATCCATCGGGCCGGGGACGCGGGCGAACCTTGATGAGTTCACCTATACGACCTCGAACGCCATCGAGAAGGTGGGCGGCGCGCGCCGCGGCAAGGCGCTGGCGATCATCAACCCCGCCGATCCGCCGATGATCATGCGCAACACGATCTATTGCGAGGTGGCGGGCACGCCCGACCGCGCCGCGATCACCGCCTCGGTTCTGGCGATGATCGCCGAGGTGCAGAAATATGTGCCCGGCTACAGACTGGTGAACGGCCCCGATTTCGAGGGCAACCGCGTCGCGGTGTTCCTGGAGGTTGCGGGCCTTGGCGACTATCTGCCGACCTATGCGGGCAATCTGGACATCATGACCGCCGCCGCCGCGCGCACCGCCGAGATGTTCGCCGAACGGATCCTTGATGGGTCGATGCAGCTGAAAAAGATGGAGCCCGCGCAATGAGCCGCTCGCCGATGGAAGGCCTGAAGGTCAAGCTGCATGACATGAGCCTGCGCGACGGGATGCACGCCAAGCGCGAACAGATCCCGGTCGCCAAGATGGTCGAGATCGCCAAGGGCCTCGATGCCGCGGGCGTGCCGTTCCTGCAGGTCACGCATGGCGCGGGGCTGGGCGGCAATTCGATCCAGCACGGCCGGGCGCTGGCCTCGAATGCCGAATATATCTCGGCGGTGGCGGGGGTGGTGAAACAGGCCACGATTTCGGTGCTGCTGATCCCCGGGCTTGGCACGATGAAGGAGCTGCAAGAGGCTTACGACTGCGGCGCGCGCTCGGTCCATGTCGCCACCCATTGCACCGAGGCCGATACCTCGCCCCAGCATATCGCCTTTGCGCGCAAGCTCGGGATGGATACCTCGGGGTTCCTGATGATGTCGCATCTGAACACGCCCGAGGGGCTGGTGGAACAGGCCAGGCTGATGGAAAGCTACGGCGCGAACACCGTCTATGTGACCGATTCCGCAGGCGCCATGCTGACCCATGAGGTGACCGAGGTCTTCACCCGGCTGCGCGACGCGCTGCGCCCCGAAACCGAGATCGGCTTTCACGGCCACCACAATCTGGGCCTTGGCATCGCCAATTCCATCGCCGCGATTGGCGCGGGGGCAAGCCGGATTGACGCCTCGCTTGCGGGTCTTGGCGCGGGGGCGGGCAATGCGCCCATCGAGGTGCTGGCCGCGGTCTGCGACCGGATGGGGATCGTGACCGGCTCGGACACTTTCGCGCTGATGGATCTGGCCGAGGATGTCGTGGTGCCGATGATGGATCACGTCGTGCGCGCCGACCGCGAGGCGCTGACGCTGGGCTTTGCCGGGGTCTATTCGACCTTCCTGCTGCCCGCCAAACGCGCCGGCGCCCGCTTCGGCATCCCGGCGCGCGACATTCTGGTCGAGCTTGGCCGCAAGAAGATGATCGGCGGTCAGGAAGACATGATCCAGGACACGGCGATGACCATGGCGCGCGAGCGCGGCCTGCCGGTCGACGTGGCCTGAGGCCAATCCCCCTGCCGCCCGCAGATCAGGCGCGGCAGGGGCCGGACCGGACGGGCAGGAGGAGCCCGCCGGAGCAGCCCGGATTTCACACAGAGGGAGGGATATCATGACACTGACACGCGCCGCGCTCGGTCTGAGCGCGCTGATGACGCTTGCCGCGCCCGCATGGGCGATCGACGTGGCCCCGGGCGATTATGCAATCGCGCCTGCGGGCACCAACATTGGCCTGCTCTACTGGCAACACCAGAGCGCGGGCAGCTTCGAGATCAACGGCGCCGAGGTGCCCGCCTCGCGCGCGGCGGTCGATGTGGGGGTGCTGCGCGGGCTGCATTACACCGAGGCCTTCGGCATGCCCGCGCTGATCCAGGCGGTGCTGCCGGTGGTCAGCTTCGACACCGCGCGGCTGGGGGGCGTCGATCAGCCGACCAGGCAGGGCTTTGGCGATCTGACGCTCGGCTTTTCGGTCTGGCCGGTGCAGCCCGACAATCCCGAGACCGGCACCACGCTGGGCCTGACCGCCTTTCTGACCGCGCCGACCGGCAATTACGCCTTTGGCGAGGTCAGCGCGGGCAGCGGCGGCTGGGTGCTGACGCCGCAAGTGGGGCTTGTTCAGGGGCTCGGCGGCGGGCTCTATCTGGATGCGGTGCTGGATGTCGCGCTGAGCGCCGATCACACCGAGGCGGGCACCCGGGTCAGCCGCAGCCCCGCGGGGCAGGCGCAGGCCTATCTGCGCAAGCAGTTCGGGCAGGCGACGGCGGTCTCCTTCGGGGTCTCGTCGCAGCGTGGCGGCAAGGTCTAGCATGACGGCGCCGATACCGGCCTGCGCACCGAGCGCGATCAGCTGCGCCTTTATGCCAGCCATTTCGTGACCCCGACGCTGCAGCTGCAGGGGATGGTTGCGACCGATCTGCGCGCGCGCGGCACCTTTCAGAACGATTAAGTGACCGAACTGCGCCTGCTCAAGCTGTTCTGACGACCGCCCGGCGGCCCATGCCGGGCCGCCGGTCCTGCCCCTTGCCGGGCCCGCAGGAGGAGCATCCGATGACCCATGTGACCAATATGACCCCGCAGGACACGCGCCCCGGGACCGAACTGCGGCGGTTGCGCTATTTTCTGGCCGTCGCCGAAGAGCTGCATTTCGGCCGCGCCGCGACCCGCCTCGATATCGCCCAGCCGCCGCTCTCGCGGCAGATCGCGGCGCTCGAGGCCGAGCTCGGCGTGGATCTCTTCGACCGCTCGCGCAGCCAGATCCGGCTGACGCAGGCCGGGCAGGTGTTGCAGGCCCATGCCACGGCGCTGCTCGAGCGGCTCGAGACCGCATGGCGCGAGACGCGGCTGGTCGGCACCGGCGCGGGCGGCGGGCTGCGGATCGGCTTTGCGGGCTCGGCCGCGCATGGGCCGCTGCCCGATCTGATCCGCGCCTTTCGCGCGCAATATCCCGCGGTGACGCTCAGCCTTGGCGCGATGGCGGCGGCCGATCTGCATTCGGCGCTGATCCGGCGCGAGATCGACATTGCCATCGCCCGCCCGGCGCTGACCGATGAGGAATTCCGCCGCGAGACGCTCAGCCGCGAGGATCTGATCCTTGCGCTGCCCGAGACCGATCCGCTGGCCGCGGCCGAGCGGGTGCGCTTTGCCGATCTGCGGGGGCGCAGCTTCGTGCTCTATCCCGCGGCGCCGCGTCCGGGCCATGCCGATACCGTGCTGGAGATCTGCGCGCGCGAGGGGGTGCGCCCGGCCGCGACCGAGGTGGCGCCCGATTGCCAGAGCGCGATCCATCTGGTGGCGGTGGGCGTCGGCGTGGCGGTGGTGCCGGCCTCGGTGGCGCGCAGCGCGCGGCCGGGCGTGGCCTTCCGGCCCTATGCGGGGCACAATCCCGGCACCGGGCTCAGCGTCCATGCCCGGCGCGACAACCGCGCGCCGCAGGTGATGAATTTCCTCGACAGCGTGCGCCGCTTCGTGCGCGCGGCCGATCCGGGACCGGCGGGCCGCGCGGCGGCGGACTGCGCGGTAGGGGGATGACGGCAGGGGCAGGGTG
>JACXUS010000410.1 GCA_014763785.1 Sphingomonadales bacterium
CTGTGGTCCGGCCTGCGGCGGGTGCCCGCGGGGCTGTTCGTCGCGGTCGCGCTGGTGCAAGGCGCGATTGTCGCGCTGGCCGCGGTGAAATGGGGGCTGATCCTGCGGGCGAATGGCGGCCGGGGGCTGCCCATGGCTGATGCGTTGGGGGCGACGACGCTCGGGGTGCTGGCCGGTCAGGTGATGCCGATCCAGCTGGTGACGCCTGCTCTGCGCGCGTGGATCGCGCGGCCGCATGGCATCCCGGCCGCGCGCGCGATTGGCACATCGCTGCTGGAGCAGGTCTTCGAGATCCTCGTGCTGGGCGCGATGGCGGCGGCGGGGGTCCTTGCCCATGCCGCGGGGCTGTCGCTGGCGCAGAGCGCCGCACTGGCGCTGGCCATTGCAGCGGCGATGACCATTTTTGTGGCGCCCGGGCTGCGGCTGGCGCAGCGCGCGACCGGCGTTTTCGCGGCGCGTTTCGGCGGGCCCTTCGCGGCTCTGGCCGAGGGGTTCGCCCGCGCCGGGCAGCTGCCGCGGCGGCTGATGTTCCAGCTGACCGGGCTCAGCCTGCTGCGCTATCTGCTGCTTGCCGGGCTGAACGTGGTGCTGCTGGTGCAGCTCGCGCCGCAGGCCGATCCGCTGGTCCTGCTGGCGGCCTTTCCGCTGGTGCAGCTTCTGACCGCGCTGCCGGTGGTGCCGGCGGGGCTGGGGCTGGTCGAGATGACCTGGTCGGGGGTCCTGCTGACGCAGGGTCTGAGCCCGGCCGAGGTCGCGGGCGCGGCGCTGGCGCTGCGGCTGGTGACGACGGCGGGATTTCTGGCCTGCGTTCCGGTGCTGCTCGCGCCGATGCTGGCGGGTCTGCGCGGCCGCGGGCGGGGCATGCGATGAGCGCGCCGTGGCTCAGCGTTCTGATGCCGATCTATCGCGGCGCGGCAACCCTGCCGCGGACGCTGGCCTCGCTGGCGGATCAGGGCCCGGGGATCGAGGTGATCGCCGTGGTGCAGGACGGCAGCGATGGCAGCCGCGCGATGCTCGAAGCGGTGCCCGGGCTGCGCGTGATCGACGCGCCCGACAGCACGAGCTGGATGCAGAACACCAATATCGCCCTGCGCGCGGCGCGGGCGCCCCTTGTCACGATGCTGCATCAGGATGACCTGTGGCGGCCCGGGCATGGCGCGGCGCTGCGGGCGGCGGCGCAACACCCGGCCGCGCTGTGGATTTGCGGCGCCGATCTGGTCGATGCCGGGGACCGCGTCGTCGGGCGCATGGCGCCGCCCTTCGGCCCCGCGCCGCGGTGCCTTGAGGGGGCCGAGGCGCTGCGGCATCTGTTGGTGCAAAACACCGTGGCGCTGCCCGCGGCGATGTTCTCGCGCGATGCATCGCTGCGCGCGGGCGGGCTGGATGAGTCGCTGTGGTACACCGCCGACTGGGACCTGTGGCTGCGGCTGGCGCGCTCGGGGCCGGTGGCCTGGGACCCGGCGGCGCGGGTCGCCTTCCGCATCCATGCAGGCTCGCTCACGCTGACCGGCTCGCGCGACGGGGCGGGGTTCCGCCAGCAGCTCGAGACCCCCGTGGCGCGCCATCTGGCGGCCCTTCCGGCGCCCGAGGCGGCGCGGATCGGGCGCCTCGCGCGCTGCTCGAACGCGCTGAACGCGGCGCTGGCGGGCGCCTATCATGGCCAGCGCGGCGAGCTGGCGCGGGCGCTGCGCGGGATCGCAGCGCTTGGGCCCTGCGGCTGGCGCGACTTCCTGCGCGATACGCAGATCGTGGCCCGCCTCCGGCCGCGGCTGCGGCTCAAGGCGCAAAGACGGGGGGCGGCATGAGCCCCCGGCGCCTCCACACCCCTACCAAACCCCTGTCTTCAATGATTTTTTCAAGCGGCAATTGACCCACATGACCACGCCCAGCCCTTCGCAGCCGCCCCCCCAACGCCCGG